>NZ_WBYY01000010.1:0-35435 GCF_048985645.1 Exiguobacterium sp. A1_3_1
AGTCTCGTGGGCTCGGAGATGTGTATAAGAGACAGGGACAGCAGGTGAAACAACAGTATACCGGACGAGGTGCGACGATACGTCTGTCGCGAATATCTTGACCGTTATCAAGCTGTTTCATCCATTCAGCTATCGAACCTTGCAGACTGGTTACGACTCATCGCCATTCTTAGGACGCTTGAGCAAATCCCGGATGCTGAGCAAGAACGAATTAAGGAACTGATCGAGCATCCGGATCTTGCCGCGTATTTCAGTTGAAAAATGAGAGATAGTGATTATTTTTCGACATATCGCATTTCTTCTGATTCCTGAATGCTGGTCGATTTTGCAAAGAGATGATCCGTTATAATGACGACGACTGAAAGCGTAAGTGCAAGGGCACCGATCCAGGGCAAGTACTGCAACAAACCATTCGTGACTGCGATACCGCCGATTCCGGCACCTGCTGCCATTCCGATTTGTCCAAATGCGCTATGCAGGCTTAAAACGATACTTGCAGCAGCTGGTGCCAACGTAATCATCCGTAATTGAATCGGTGTACCGGAGGACCATGCCGCTAACGCCCAAAGGATGAGGAGGATATAAAAGGCAGATGCAACGTGACCCATCAGTGGGAACAGTAGTAGTACGATGGCATGTAGTGCCGTCCCACCGACAAGTGTCCAAAACGTGCCCCATTTATCCGTACTGATGCCACCGAGCTTAGAACCAAACGCACTAGCGATTCCAAACAGGAACAGCGCTGCCGTGACGGCTTGATCACTCTTTTGGAAGACATCTAAAAAATAAGGCGAAATATAGGTATAGACGATGGAATAAGAACCTAACCATAGGAACGTAATCAATAAATAAGCAGAGATTCGTGGCTGTACGAAGAAGTGAAGTTGTTCGCGTAACGGAACCGGTTCTTCTGCGACCGTTTGAGGAATCCAAAAGAATGTCAGGAGCGCCAAGATAAGTCCAATGATTCCAAGGCCAGCGAAAATGACATGCCATTCATAATGAGCAGCAATGACGCGACCGATTGGAACACCGATAACTAGTGCCGTACTATTACCCATGACGACAGTTGCGATAGCGTTTCCTTGTTTTCCTGGTGCGGCAAGGACAGCAGCGAGCGTTAATAGCGTGACTTGAATGACACCGGCACAAAGTGCAGATAAAATTCGTGCGCTCATCAGCAGCTCATAACTGGACAAGAAAGTGATCCATACGTTGATGATGGAGAACAAACTGAGCGCATAGACCAGTAATTTTTTACGTTCGAGTCGTGCCGTCAGAGCAATTAAAAAGGGCGTGCCCGCTCCGAATGCAATCGAGAAGACTGTGATTAACTGTCCGGCAGACGAGACGGATATTTGATTGGAATCCGCGATGCGATCCAATATTCCAGCAATGACATATTCTGATGTCCCGTTTAAGAAGCTGATGATGGCAAGTAAATAAATTTTTCCCATGTGTTTCATTATATCTACACCTCACTGTTTCCATTTCAATTCGTATCACGTTTCATTTAGACGTTTGAGAAGGTTCATCTGTCCAAGTTGATTTGTGATACTTGGTAATAGTACAGTAGCGATTATGATAAATGAAATGCATCTTTCGCATAGGGGGTATACCAAAAACGTTATGAATAGAGCACAAATCGAATTGATTCTTCAAATTGCTGAGACAGGAAGTTTTACAGCGGCAGGAGAACAGTTACACATGACACAACCAGCGGTCAGTCGGACAATTGCGTCAGTCGAGGCACAACTTGGAACGAAACTAATCAAGCGGGATAAGAAAAAAGGACTGTTCTTTACAGAGGTAGGCGAGCGGGTTCTCGTTATTTTAAGACGTATCAATAGTGAATTTCATAAAGTGGATGAATTGATTGCATCGGAACAAGGTCTAGCGATCGGAAATGTTCATGTCGGGGTCTATAAAACGGCGTATACACGTTTTTTACCAAAAATCATCCGAACGATGGATGAGCGGTATCCGGGACTGGAAGTCAAATTATGGGAAGGAACCGTTGACCAAATCAAGCAATGGTTGCGAACCGACTGTGTAGATGTCGGGTTCATCACGGCTACAGACGAGGAATTTGATCGTTTTCCTTTTGTATCAGATGAATGGGTCGTTGTGTTACCGGAACACCATCGTTTAGCACAACAAGTATCAATCAGTCTACTCGATCTGTCGGAAGAATCGCTCTTGATTGAACAGACGGAGACGAAGCAACAGGTGCAGATGTTATTTCAGGATCAAGGTCTTGTACCACATGTGCGATATGAGATGCAGCACCTCGAGACGGGACTTAAGATGATGGAAGAAGGACTAGGTGTAGTCATCACGACACGACAAAGTATCGCTGGATTATCGAGCGAAAGTCTAATTCGTCAACTGGAAACGACCGAAACGCCAGATATTAAAATTGCAGTACGAAATAAGAAAGAGATGTCGAAGGCGACGGAAGTATTTATCGAAACAGCGCAATCGTTGTTCGCTGAAACGGTGGACCGTCCATAACAAATCGTAATGAGCTAAAGGAGAAATATAATAACATGCATCGACATATCGTTTCGATTCAAGGCGCCATGGCGTCCGGGAAGACGACATTAGCGCAAGCGCTCGAAGACGCTTACCCGGAGTTGCACATCTATTACGAAAATCCATATCCGATCGTTCAAAAACGAAAAGAGCTCGGATTAGACATCCGTACCGAAGACGGATTCGTTGAGAATCAGCGCCTGTTCATTCAAGCGGAAATCGAACGATTTCGACATTTTCCCGATGGACACATCATATTAGATCGTGGTCCGGAGGATCTTGAATTCTACACGCTTCATTATCCACAGATACATGGGCATGACTGGGATATTGAATCTCGTTTAAAGACGGAACTTGAAGCATTAAGAGAATGTCGGTCCGACCAGATTCTTTATTTACAGGCACCAGACCATCTCTTACGAGAGCGGCGCGACGCTGATCAAGAAAGAAATCGTCAATCTTTTGAACAACATCAACCGCTTTGGGCGCTCGAAGAGAAATGGTATGAACAATTTTCGGTCTATTCGATTGATACGACAGCAAAAACGTCGGAACAAGTCCGACAAACAGCGATGCAGATACTTGCGTTTAAAAAATTCATATAGAAAAATTTGTTCACTAGGTAAAATCATCTTGGCGCTGTTCAAGATGGTTTTTTCGCTTTCCTGAAGCCGGTTGTTGTAAAATGAATTAACGACAGAGTTGATAAAGGGGCGAACCGACATGGGGAAGCGATCCATTCAAGATGCAGCCTTTCTAGGGAAAAAGAAGCAGGTCATGCGCTGTATCGAACGAGGGGATGATCTGAATGAGTGGGATGAAGAAGGCTTCGCGGCACTACACTGGGCAATCCAGGAAGGACACATCGCGATCGTCGCATTGTTGCTCGACCACGGAGCAGACATCAATCTACCCAATCAAGATGGAATGACGCCGCTACACATCGCATTGTATGACCGGAAATCTGAGATTGCTTTGTTATTAATGAAGCGCGGCGCCTATTTAGATTTAACAGGTGATGGATTTACAGCACTACATCTAATATCAGGTCGGTCTGGCAATAAAAAAATCCTGCGTCAATTGGCTCAGGATATGGAATTATTACACGAACGAACTGAAGAGGGTGAGGGAATGACGCCTCTACACATTGCCGCTCAGGCAGGAAAGGCAAAAAAAGTTACCTTATTGCTTGAAGCGGGAGCGGAAATCGAGGCAGAGGGACCAGAGGGCATCACACCACTGTATGTAGCAGTTGAAAATAATCAACCGAAAGCCGTTAAGGCGTTACTCAAAGCAGGAGCAGATCATGAGATGAGTCCATCAGAGGACGGGGAGACGGTATTGACGCTAGCTAGCGCGAAGGGATATGAACGTATCGTCCGCATATTACTCTCTTATGGAGCAAATCCGCTTCACCGCGACGCTGCAGGGAGTTCCGCACGCGATCTGGCTCTTGCGAACGAGCATCATCAAATTGCGGAGATTTTACGACAAAAAGAGATCGATGCAAAGAATGGAGAATGATGAATAATCCAACATTGAAGAACTGTAAAGGGTTCTTCTATGTTGGATTTTTTCATCTTAGTATTAAACCGTCATGTCGAAAGATAAATTCGTCGGATGTAACGGAAGAAGCTCCTGATGTAATTGATTTGTAGACGGAATAGATGTCTGAACTTCATGACAGGTGAATGAATCTGCCCAAACGGTTCCGCTTCCTTCAAGTAATATACCGAAGTGAAGCGATGCGGCTTCAAAGGGAACGTCAAGAATACAGGCACAATACGTCCAGTCCTGGTCACCAGTTAATCCACGATTCGTCATGTTATCAAACTGTACCGGGTCACCGTGGACGTCATCGACACGAAACCAGATGGCTGCCCTTTCGGCTGCTTCCGTTCGCAGGAAACCTGCAACCATGATTCGCTTCTCTCGATAAGCAGTTGCTTGTATGCTTTGCATCATCGTACCGAACATGCCCGCTTCTTCTGTGTCAGACGTAAAACTGATTTTTCCAGAGCTACGTCCTTGATGGACGATCTCTGAATCGGTCTTAAGCGTGTAAGATCCGGCATGACTACCGCTTAAGAACCAACCTTCTACAAGCTGTTCTTCCATTTGAATCATCTCCTTATTCGTCATTAGTTCCATCAACTTTACATATTTTCGTGGAGGTAAATGGTATAACCCTTTGAACGCCCGCGTATAGGCTTCTTGAGATTGGTACCCACACATCAATGTAACTTCGAGTAAGTCGACGCCGTCTCTTAAAAGAGTGGCGCTGACCGACAAACGACGTAAACGGACATATTCTCCGAGCGTCTGACCGATTTGTCGTTTGAAGAGTCGTCCGAAATGAAACTTAGAGTAATGATGGCGCTCTGCGAGTTGTTCAAGTAAGGACTCATCGAATAGATGGTCTTCGATATCTTTTAGAATGACATCAATGGTAGTCATTGATTTGCTCCGAGCGTTTCGTAGACGAAGTGTACATCAGACTATGCAATATTTCGGCTACGATGGAAGTCAATAAATCTAGAATCATCGGCAGGACTCCTTTTCTGTTTGTTTACATCCTTATTATAGGCATAAGTGAAAAATGTTTTTTGATAATAATTGCTATCTTCTGGGAAAAAACAGTTCAAAACAAAATGAACTATCGTAAAATAAAAAATAATATGTTCCTAAACATAGAGATTGGAAGGTGAAGGATGAAATGATTGGAATCAGTATCGCAACCAAATGGGAGTTCGACGCAACACTTGCGTATTTTCGTGTCTCGCCCGAAGAAAGAATTGCCTATCCGTATGGTGAATATTTCAAGCGAGAGATGAATGGAAAAACGCTCTTATTTTATAGCACCGGCGTTCGAAAAGTAAACGGTATCGGTGCGAATCAATTTATGATCCTCCGCTTTCCATTGACGAAGGTCATCGTTGCTGGAACGTGTGCCGGCATTGATCCACGGTTTGACGTACTCGATATCATCGTTCCTGCTCAGGCGGCGCAGTATGACTGTACAGTCAAAGAGATTGAACCCTTACTCAAGCCATCCTTTATTGTGGATCTCGATTTAGCGAAGTATGGCGAGGACTTTCATACAGGAACGATTGGAACGGCAGATCGGGCTGTCGTCATGTGGCATGATTATGTCGAGTTGCGGGACAACGGCTTGACGATTGCCGATACGGAAGCAGGGGCAATCGCGTACATCTGTCAGAAAAATGGAATCGAATGTATCATCATCAAAGGGATCTCTGATTTCCCAACAGAAGAAAAAGAAGAAGATGTGGTTGAGGCAAACGTTGAACAGATGCGGATTTACATCGAGAATACGCCGAAAGTCATGACAAAAATTTTTTCCGATTATATGGCACGATTTATCTAAAAAAACGCAGATTATCTGTTCGATAACGAACGAATAATCTGCGTTTTCACATGTAATGCTTTCGTTTGTACAGCTTATGTTTGATCCACGCCCAAATACGAGTTGCTAAATAGAGATCAGCAATTGCACCGATCGCCATTGTGATCAACATGAGGATGCCACTCATATCAAAAGTAAGTAAGGGTTCGAAATGCGTAAAGATGACAACTAACACAAGTGGAATCGTGGTACCGATTCAGATGGAAGTGCCTTCCACATCCGAATGATCCCTTCTTACAATGATTTGTTTAAGTATATTAAATAATGAGTAGGGAAAATGGAGATATAGAATAGAAAATGGAATGGATTGATGGAATTCGGAACAAAACGACGTTCATAAATCCGGACGTACGGTTAATCGACTATTTTTTTGCGCCACCTAATCCAATAAAGGTAATAAACAAACCAACTGTGAGAGCGATAGCAAGTACGATGTTTTGATATAGACCAGCTGGAAAAAAATCAACGATGAAGAGTAGTAAAAATAGTGATGCAACAATCAATCGCGCATCTCGTACGGAAGAATCTAACGTGCGCCATTTGATGAAAAGTAAGATGTACGCTAAAGGTGCAAATAAGTAAGAAATAATAAAGAAGGGGATTCTTCTTAGATAATAAGGTGATTTTTCTTCCTTACCTTCCATTTTTATCACTCCAAAAACGTATTTATTTGACTTAACTATAGAATAGATCAATTAAAAGTCATGCAACGGAACGCTGCAGACTACTTACATCGGTTTCTAACGCAATCTTTCATCGGCGCACTTCTTTTCCATATTTTCTAATCTTCTTGTGACAGTATAGTTCGATGACATCGTATTTTTGAAAAAGGGTTGATGATTCTCTTCTTTGAGGAGAGTCATCGACTCTTTTTGATATAAACAAGTAAAAATTGAGCTAGTCTGATGAAAATTACTTGATTCCAATGTTCTCAAGGTATTTTTTTTCAGAGTCATCGATTTTACGGCTGATTTGTTTCGTATATGTTTTCCGCGCGTAAGTTGATCCGTCTTTCTGATAAATGGCTCTTTCTCCTCCAGCTGATTGGTCGTAATAGATTTCAATGAGGCCTTGATCCTCGTAAACGATGACACCCGTTTCACCTGTGTTTCGCTTTAGTTGTCGATCAATCCGTTGCTTCTTCAAGTACTGATTTTCAGATTTGAAGACTTGATTGATAGCTACATCATATTTCTGTTTTGCTTTCTCGCTAGTCGTATTACCGTCTTGATCGTAATCACTACATCCTGCTAGGAAGACGATCGAAAAAAGGAGGAAAGCTAAACGTTTCATTTTCAAGTGCGAACACCTCCGAAGTACACGTTTTTGTACTACCGATAGTGTACATCAAGGAAACACTTCATATGTAGCGTACTTGAGAAATAGGGAAGTGCCTTAGGACGGGCACATTATAGTCCGATCGCTTCGATGATTTCTTCAGGATACGCCTAGACGTTTCCTTCGATGATCTATTAATGGTGGTAGTTCGAGCAAACGACTTCCAAAGAGAAGTCATACAACATTTCAACACTTAAGCGCCGCTTCTTAAAACGATATACCATGTAAATCTTTAGCGTTTACATGTGGAAATACTAATAAATTGAATTCAATAAATAAATCCTTAATTAATCAAGGTGAAATATCACATTGTCATGTGTATATTCTCTTTATTTTTTTGAATATATTAAATTTTTAATTTATATTAATTTTTTGTTGAAATACACTAACTTATGCATTATATTGAATTTATTAATATATTAATTATTTTGTGTCTTTCTGTATCTCTATTCATAAAGTATTGGAGAAAGGTAGTGATTTTAATGGCATCCATTTTATTTTTAGTCGATAAACGAGTTCAATCGAAGCTGAAGTTTTTCGATCATTTGAAAGAATACGCATTGAAGAAAATTTTAGTCATCGAAGAAGGATTCGAAGAGATGGGAGGTATACCCACTGGGTGCTTTGATGAAGTGTTCGTCATAAATGATATTTCAAGCTATTCTGAACTAGAGACCGTCATGAACGAATTGATGGATCAAAACGATATTCAAGCTCTCATCGCGACTACGGAAAATATCATTGAAGTCGCGGGACGTCTGCGAACCAGATTCGGCATTCAAGGGATGCAACATAATCAGGCGACGAGTGTTCGTAACAAGTGGGTCATGAAAGAAATTGCGAGGCAACACGGAATCCTGTCTCCTAGAATAAGGATCGCGTCGACGGAACGCGAGTTGCGAGCGTATGTGGAGCTAATCGGATATCCCTGTATCATTAAACCGGTAGCGGGATGGACAACCATCAAGACATATCGCATTGAGGATCAAGCGCAGTTTGATTCCTTCGTAAGCGATTGGTCTGCTTCTCCGCAATCAGTACTTATCGAAGAATTCATCTCAGGAAAGGAGTTTCATGTCGATTCTGTCATCTCGCATGCAGAGGTCGTCTTTACGTCCGTCTCCGAGTATCTATTCAATTGCCTCGATGTGATTGATCATCAAAAACCGCTTGGTAGTATTGCCTATCCAAGTCAAGCTAAGAACGAATTAGTGACGCGAATCGAGCGGTTTAATCAAAGTATTATTCGAGCACTCGGGATTACGAATTCAGTTTGCCACGCAGAGATATTCGTGACAGCAGAGGGAACGCTTTACTTCGGCGAAATCGCTGCACGGATCGGAGGGATCGCAGTCATTCCCCCGATCGTTTTAAACACGCATGGCGTCGATCTTTTTCAAGCAGCGATTGACGTCGAACTCGGTATCTATCAAGTAGATCAATCGAAACAGACATTAAAATATACAGGCATGTTATCGTTTCCTTCAGCCATTGGAAACGTCAAAACCATTTCGTCAGAACAAGACTTTATGACCACCATCGAAGGCGTCGTATCGGTCACTATTCCCGTGAGGGCCGGACAAGTATTGAGTGGCGGAAAAGATACGATGTCGCGCTCTGGTTTCATCGTCATTGAGGGAGACTCTTTCGAGGAAGTACGACTTCGGTTGATGCAGGCATCTGAACGCTTCCAAGTCGAGATCGAGGAGGAGGTCGTGCTATGAACTTTTTAATTACAAAGATGAAGAGGGGGCGGGTAGGATGAGAAAAATATTCTCAATCGTATTTCTGTCCATTACATTATGCGGGGATAGCATGTTGAATCTAATGTTGATCTGGACGATTCTTGAGCGACAAGGATCAGTGGTCCATCTCGGTATTACCATTTGTATCATGAGTGTATTCCCGTATCTTTTACAAAAATATGTAAAGCCACTGAAGACGATTTTATCTTCGAATCCCTTGCTGGTCTTTGCGGTAGTCCGTATACTGGGCATCCTCATGCTTGGGCTCTTGTTCTTCATCTTTGATCAGGAAAACATCTATACGTATTATGTTATCGGTGGTGTGTTTGCGTGTATCTTCTTTTTGTCCATGCAAAGTCTCGAAGCCTATATGTCACAAAAGGTCCTCGAAGGGAAGGTTGATTCGAGTCTAGCATCCAATCAGTTACAGGCAGCGATTCAAATCGGTGCCTTCGCAGGGAATTCTTTGACAGGGGTACTACTCGCACTCGGTGGAATCGAGATGGTCGGCTTGATCTTAAGTATGACGCTATTGATCGGTGTTGGCATTCCACTCATTTTACCGCTTCTCTCTCATCAGTCGGATAAAGTGGAGGAAAAAGTGACGAAACCAGTAGATCGTGATCCGCTTGACTCTATCCAATTACGCGCAGGTATTTCAAAGGATCACATGTTACGGCTTACCGTAATAGGTGTCACCTTATTGACCGTACAGCTCGCATCTATTAATTTCTTATTGCCGATCATTTTCCATGATGTGTATGACTGGTCATCCGTTCAATATGGAGTGGTTGGCGCAGCGATGGGACTTGGTGCATTCATAGCGACGGTACTTGGTCGATTTGGACGATTCGTCCCGTATGCGTCGTTCGGATTGATACTAGTCATTGATGCGTTGCTAGGTACGATAGAAAATTGGTCTCTTGCCATCTTTCTAGGGTTCAGCCTCGGTCTCGTATTCAACCGATTCCGGATCTATCAACGGATCTTAATGTTCAAGTTTTTAGAGACGAAAGAAGAGACGGTCATTTGGTCAGGGCGAACGACGACGGCGTTTCAATTCACGAAAGCGCTGACACCACTGCTTTTAGTTTATCCACTAGCTTGGTTAGGTATCGTAAATGCAGGAATCTTACTTGCCATAATGGGTGTTCTTTTGACAAGTCTACTTGGAATCATTTATTGGTTTGAAACAAGAGGGATTTCACATGATGAGCAAGAGGAACATGTAGCATAGTCCATAAAAATGAACATGCTGAACAGGTATCCAGAAGACCAAGGCACGGCGTAAAAACGTCTATGTCTTGGTCTTCTTTGCACATGAACTATCAATAAGAAAGGGATTAGTACTCGTAATATTTTAAAGAAATGACACGTTTGAGAATAAAATAAAGAAAATGTATGATGAATAGAGAGTTGGAACGTAACTGATGCAAACATTACCAATAGGAAACAAAGTCAGGAGGATGAGGATGAGTACGTTAGGTTTGCGGATTAAAGAACGACGAAAAGCAATCGGATTGACGCAAAGTGATTTGGCAGGAGCAGAACTGAGTAGCGGTATGGTTAGTCTAATCGAACGAGATATGACAAATCCGTCTCTTAAAACGCTCGAGCATTTAGCAAAAACACTTGAAGTGAGTGTGAATTATCTGTTGAATCAAGAAGAAGCGGAGTTAAGTGGAACAGAAGATGCTGGCGTTCTTCTTCGAAAAACGGAAGGGTTACTTCGCGTGGGGAAGCACGAGGAAGCACAGAAGATGATCGACGAGCTTGATCAAACTCATATTCCCGCTTCTTTAAAAGGACGTTACTTAAAACTACAGGGAGAGTTGGCGATTGAACGGGCGGAGTATGGTCGTGCTATAGACTGTCTCAATAATGCGTTGCTGTACCTGGACTCATCCGTCATGGATGAATATATAGATACGTTCTACCATCTAGCCAAAAGTCATTTGAATGCCTCGGCATTCAGTAAAAGCATTGATGTTGCGATGCAAGGTATGCTCCTACTTGATTCACTACCGACGAACAAAAATATTTTACTACGTTTACAATTAATGTACGTGCAGGCATATGGATATGCTCGGTTGAAAAGTTACGAAAAAGCAATGGAGATCATTGAGGATGCGTTAGATTACATGCAAAAAACGAACTGTTTCTATAACGAAAGCCTGTTTCGCATGCTTAACGGATTAGCTGCTCTCTATATGAAGGATTACGAAAAGGGGATCAAGCATACCAAGATGGCGTTAGCCCTTTTCGAAGAAAATAAGCAAAGTGAGTATGTTACCGGATGTATGACGAATCTCGGTATTCTCTTGCGAGAGTCGGGTGATTTAAATCAGTCGATCGATTATCTCGAGCAAAGCGTCGCCTTGGCTGAACAAAATGATAGTCAATGGAACATCGTTAACAGTTCGTTGGAACTAGCTACATCATATTTCCGCTTAAATCAATGGAGTGAAGCAAAAAGCCTGTGCGAACGCCATATTCAAAAAGTAGATCCAGAAGACGCGTTACAGGTGAAGATGCGTCTATTGCTTGCTCAGATTGAATATGAGGATAAGCAATACGAACAAGCGAAGCGGTGGAGTGATGATGCTCTTGTCATAGTAGAAAGACTTGAAGAACGTCAACTTCTCGCAAAAACTCTGACAGTACATGCTCAAATCTTAATCGAACAACACCAGGAACAACAGGCAATCGAGTATCTTTTACGATCGAATCAGATTTACGAAAATTTACTCTGACGACCCATTGAAAGCTTTAACTTATGGTCTTGAATGTTTGATATTGCGTTATATAAAGGTAACGAAAAGGCGATTCTTCTTTATGGAAAGAAGTCGCCTTTTCGTGTAGGGATGGCTTGTGACGCGTTACTTCATGACTGAGGTGTCCAATCAGTCAAGCAATCTAGATTGATCGTTTTCACCCAGTCATAAAACTCATCCACATGTTGAATGTGTCCGTCTAAGACAGCTTGATAGATGAAAATTGAAGGATAATCTAAGTTCTTCCGGAGGATGTCTTCTTTAATCAGCAGAATTAGCTCTCTTGAGCTGTTCGTCAAGGAAGCAGTCATGCCATCGACAAGATCGCGTGATACCGGACCTTGACGATTGCTGTGGAACAACCACATGTCAATATTCCAGAGCAACCGTGTTTCAGATTCGTATGTCATCTTGAAGTAAAATCCGTTAAAAGGAGTGTTGAGATGATTCCGATATTTGATTTCGATGATTCGGGGGTGTTCCGCGAGATCGTGTAATAGATTCAGCGCTTGCGATGGTTTAGGCGAATCGCTAAAAATCTCTATATCAATATCCGGTTTCACCATTAAGTCATAAGACATCGCGCCAACGATATGAACGTCGCCGAGTGCGCTCCATTTCTTTCTTAAGCCTAGCTCGTCAAGTATGGTATTTGCTTCTGCAGTCATCTGTTTGGAACGATTGAGTACATCCATAAAAAACTCTCCTAAGTTATGTCATTAACAAATTATTTCAGAATACAATATAATGATTGACCTGACAAGCCTGTAGACTAAACTTTTCCATCGCGTCAATTAAATCGTCTATCCATCTTAGTTCACGACTGGTGAAGGGGGCGTGCTAGTTGGAGGTAATTTTAGAACACTAGCATCAATAGTATCCTGCGTTGAAAGCTGTCTCAATTGAGGATGCAACAACCAAACGAAAGAAATCAGTATGAGACCGATACCTGAAAATGAGAAAATGAATGAACTTCCTAGGTAATTGGCTAATGAGCCACCTACCAAGGAACCAATTGGCATGGCGGATACGCTGATACTGTAAGTGATGGACGTAGTCCTCCCAAGTATTTCATGCGGGACAGCGGCCTGGATGAGTCCAGCGAATAGAATATTGACTGCACCGACGGGAATCCAGGCGACACCGAACAAGAGACATATCAGTATAGGAGAAGTCATCCAGCCAGCGACGATCCAACAAAGACCACCGAGTGTAAAGCAGAGAATCGCAGTCGAACCGATTCGAAATCTTCCAAGGACAGGACCTAAGAATGCGCCCATCAACGAACCTGCTGAGATAGCCGTCAATAAAAAACCGTAAGTTCCTACACCACCGATTTGATCGGAAAAGCTTGGAAGGATGGCTAACGTCATACCAATCGTAAAGTTAGCAAGAAGGGAGCCAATCGTGAAAACCCACAACAAGGAATGAAGGACAACATGAAATCCTTCGCGTAATTCAATGACGTATCGCTTGATGGAAGACTGTTTTTCTTTCACATCGTCCTGATCAAGCTTTCTTCGTGGGATTTTCACGAGTGAAAAACAGAGCGCAGCTATGACGAAAGTGATTGAGTCGATCCAAAAGACGAAGATAGCCCCAAAGCTTGCAACAAGGATAGCTCCTAAAGAATTGAGGATCAAATCAATGCCTTGATAGGCTATAGCAAATAGAGAGTTGGCATGTAGCAAGTCCTCCTTTTTCAACAAAAGAGGGAGAGTCTTCGTCTGGGCAGGATAAGCAAACTCTTCGATACATGCTAAGAGTGGCATGATACATAGAAGAAAGGAAACATGAACTGCATCTAAATAATAAGCAATCGGGATGGTCATTAATAGGACGGCTTGTAGCACCTGCGTAGAAATCAAAATAGGTTTCACGCGCCACCGGTCGACAAGAGGACCGATCAAAAACTGCAGTACTTTCGGGACGAGAATCAAGAATCCCGCAAGGCCGGTATAAAAAGGATTATGACTCAGTTCAAAGACAAGCCACATCGACGCGACATAATACAAGCTATCTCCGATATTTGTGACGACTCTACCCAGTAATAAGAATAAGAAAGAGGGATGTGTAAGTAAGCGAAACATGGAAAACAACTCCTTTTTTTATTTTTTATACCGGTCAATTTTTTTTGACAATACATCAAAAAAGAAAAAGAATGTTTTACGATTCTTTTTCAGGCGCATCTAAGAAAGGATGATCAATCGCAAAAGCCATCGTTGAAAAGAAATAGAGACGTTGGGCTTCTGCATCTTTCGGTTCGTGAGAAAGTGTTCGCAATTCTTCCATCAATGCGAAGTATTTTTTGATCCACTCCTTATAATTCTCTTCGGTCGCAGAGATTTGCCACATCGATCCGACATGATTCCAGTTCTCCGGAGACTCGCTTGCGACTGGAGATGTGAACGCCTCTTCTGGGGCAGAAAGGATGATGGACTTCGTTCGCTCTGTCATCTGGTATAGAATTTGTCTAGATGATTCACTGATGATTTCAGCATGTGGTAACAATTCGGTCGAGGGCGTGAATCCGCGAGCGACGGATTGGTAGAACTTTTGGAGGATACCACCTTTCTCTTCCGTTTTCACTAATTCGATCAGTCCGTTCTTTTCTAACTCCTTCAAGTGATAATGGACCTTGGGACGAGATAGGTTCAGTAGTTCAGAAAGCATCTGTCCAGTGAGCGGTTTTTCAATCAAGTACATCATGATTTCAGCTCGGATCGGAACACTTAATGATTTTAACTGGTTTAACTCGGTTAATGTCATCATCGGTTGCATAGTAAAACCCCTTTTTTGACCGGTTAAATTAATTTGACAATAAATCATACGGATTGTCAATTTATTTCTTTTTGCAAATAAAAAAATCAAAGAATTAACCCAAGCAGTATACATTTCGATGTCGAAATATATTGATTGGGTTAAAACATAATACAACGATTATACGAACTAGCTAACCGATTTGTGATTTAATTTTTCTTTGCTTTGGTAATTTGTATACAAAATAGTATAGAGTCCGACACTAATACCGCCAATAAACGCATATAAAACCGAAATTATGCTCGAGCTTACGTAGTCACCAAGAATGATGAAAAACGAGCCGATCAACATGGCACCACGAAGCCGCAAAGCGTTGACTGCAATATATTGGCTTCGTTTCTTCTCATCGATTAACGTCGCCAGAAGTGACTGATGAATTGGAACATACATCAATTCACCAATAGTGAAGATAAACGTTGCAATGAGTAAGACATAAAAATTATTACTCCACGCTAGAAGTGAGAATCCGAGCGCAAAAATAATGGAACCGATATACAATACATATTGTTCCTTTTGATTATTCATCATCTTCAGCATGATAGCACCAAGTACAACAACTAATATTGTGTTCTCAATTCTCAAGTACCCTAACATCTGTATACCGTCAATTTTCGTTTCATGTGAAAAGGGAAGCACGAACGGTTTGAAATCGGTGTTCAGTTTCACTGAAATGTAGTTAGTCAGCTGAAACTCAAGTCCGAGCATCAACGTTCCAGCTAATAGATAGATTAAAAATATACGATCCTTTAAAACATCAAAATAGCCATAAAACAAATCTCGAAAAGAGAGTTTAGTCGGAATGCTTTTAAATGTATGTGTTTCGATAATGAACACCTGTATGAGAGCGCAGCAGATAAGAGAAGTAAATGCTGTTGCAAGTAGAAGTTCAAAGAAATGGTCGGCATAGAATAATGATCCGATTAAGCTACCCATGGCGATTGATAAATTGATTGACCAGTAATTGATACTGTACAACATTTTGCGTGTCTTATCTGTGCTAACGTCCATCAAGATCGCCTCATTCGCAGGTGTGATCAATCCAATCAAGATGTTCGTGAATAAAAAAGTAACGAACGTCAATTCCGCATTGGAAAAGACGGGTGAGTTACATAAAGCCATCAGTAAAACAGAAAAGAATCGTAAGAGTTCGCCGCGAAATAAAACAAGCTTCCGTCCTTTGACATCGGATAGATATCCGCCATAAAAGCTAGAAATGAGCGAAGCGATGATAACGATCACCATTAATATCCCAGAAATTTTTAATCCGAATTGAGTCGAAAAATAAATAGCCATAAATGGGAAAATCGCCATTTGGGTGACCTTTTGAAGAAAATTAATCAAAATGCGGATCTTGATGTTGATATGTAGTTCTCTCAGTCGCATACATGATCCCTCCTTAAGTTGTACATCTTTCATCACTAACTATAAGAGGGATCAACAGCGATATGTTGACTAGAACGACGTAAATAATAGTTACCCCATGTAAATAGAAAGGTATCAACATGATTCGAATAACATAGGTGACTTAAGATAGTGTGCCAAGTGAGTTGTCTACAAAGATTTCTCCACGTGCATGCAATGATAGAAAATATTCCCCTAAATCTCGATACTCTGGGCAATCTAACAACTGCTGACAAATCGAAACGTCGTGACGAGCATCTATCCGTGAGAATAGATCAAGACTACTTCGAATTAATATATTTCCCGTGTTCTCGTTTCCTAATAATTTTTCCAAGACGCCATAAAGGCTGTAGTAGAGAGCTCGCGAATGAACAAGATTTTTATCCTCTAATACCTGGACAGCACGGATAACAAATTGCTTGGCATCCTCGTATTGCTTACTCCGTAAATGGATGATGGCGAATTCTTCAAGAACGGAAGCCTCCTTAAAAGGATTACGTCCTTGATATAAGTCATATAACTGTTGAAGATGCTCGACGGTATATTCGATCGAGTTGTTGCGGTCATTCAGGATCAATAAGTTTTGAAACGCAATTTGTGCACCTGCTTGATCGCCTATATCCTCGAAGCCTTGAAGGGATAAGTTCGTATAGTGTAGCGCTTTCTGTTCTTGCCCAGTAAGTGAGTAAGTTTTTCCTAAACCAAGATAGATGTTTGCGCGTAAATCTTCGAAGTTTGTGTATTCCATATGCGCTAACGCTTCTTTGTAATGTATGTGCGCTTGAGGTATATCACCGAGTCGAAGATTCGTCGTACCTAGGAAGATCAGAGTTTGAGTTACTTCATATTGACACTTTTTTTGAGGACGACCATATAGCAAGGCAGAAGAATAATACCTTTTCGCTTCTAAAAATCGTTCCGTCCTAAAGAACGCCTTTGCAATAATCATATGAAGACGTACGATTAGAGATTTATCAGGATGATCAAGTAGCGATTGCTGTGCCTCTTTACGACGAAGGAGGATGTCCTCAAAAGCTTGATGCTCCGCAAATAAATCAAATAGACGTAAAAATGTAGTACCTAACAGATGCTTATCCTTCGATAGATGTAATACTTTATTCAGGAGCTTCACAGCAGGATCGAAATCCAAAAAGTCGTTATCAAGGCGATTTAGTATGGCGTAACAGATTTCTTCGTCTGTCTCTTCCACATCATCTGAAAAATAGTGTAGTGGTCTTCCCAATCGTTCTGCAAGTAGCGCTAATATTTTTGCAGAAGGAATAGCTTTTCCGCTTTCGATGATACTAATATAAGCACGGGAAAGGTCGTCCCCAGCGAGTTGACTTTGTGACATACCTTGACGAATGCGATCATTCTTTATCTTTAATCCAATCATGTTCTTTGTTCCTCCTATTTATTAACAGAATACATCATTTCTCTACAGTTAAAAAATGTTATTGTAATCTTGTAGGTACCAAAAACTGTACAGATGTATTACTTTATGCGTTAGGTACAAAACTTGATGCAACACATGTTTAAAATAGGCAAAATCTTAGCGGGAAGCTTTAAAAGATAAAATGTTATGCAATGCAGCGATTGACGTAACGATGCATTTCAAAGGTAACGTTCTAAAAACTGTACGTACAATGAAGGAGGAAGAACATGCTGGGATTACCGAATGGCGTGGTGACCATCGTTCCGTGGAATCGGGAGTGGTCATCTTATTTTGAACAAGAGCGAAAGTCTATCTTAGATACGATGAAGGATCATCATGTGATCGTTCACCATATTGGAAGTACTGCAATCAAGCACTTGGATGCTAAACCCGTTCTTGATATCGCAATCGAAGTCGAAAACTTCAGTGCAATTAAAGAACAAGTTCAGTTGCTGGAACAACTAGGATACCACTGCATGGGAGATCAAATCCTGCCAGACCGTTTTTATTTCATCAAGGGAGATCCCCGGACGCATCAAATTCATTTCTATCGTAGCGGAAGCTCGTTTTTACAAGAACAGTTGATCTTTCGAGATGCGCTCAGAGAAGATGATTCACTCAGGCAGGACTATCAAGAGTTGAAATACACATTAGCGACGTCCTTTGCCGAGGATAAACACACCTATGCTGCAAAGAAGACCGATTTCGTAAATCGTATCGTTGCACGTCGAAATCAGGATGAGCCGTCAGTTTAGAAAGGGGATGAAAAAGTTGAGACACCTTGAACGATTAAAACCGGGGGATGAGATCGGGATATTTTCACCGTCAGCTCCAGCTACCTATTCCAGTCCGAAACGATTCCAGCGTGCGAAAACATTTTTGGAGGCGAAAGGGTTCGTGATTGTCGAAGGAAAGCTGACCGGAAAACAGGACCATTATCGATCTGGAAGCATCAAAGAACGGGCGGAAGAACTGAATGAACTGATTCGAAATCCTGACATCAAATGTATCATGTCGACGATTGGTGGAATGAACTCGAACTCACTTCTCCCGTACATCGATTATGAAGCCTTCAAACAACATCCGAAAATCATTATCGGCTACTCCGATGTCACCGCGATTCTACTCGCGATATATACGAAGACGGACATTCAGACGTTCTATGGTCCAGCGCTTGTTCCTTCTTTTGGTGAATTCGAACCGTTCGTCCATCATACCTATGAGTACTTCAACGATTTATTGATTGAGGAACCATCGCTGCCGTACGAAATGAAAGTACCTCCGTACTGGACGGATGAGTTCGTGAACTGGGAAGAGAAGACGAAGGAAAAAGACCAGCGACGTAACGAATGGATTTGTGTTTACAAGGGAATTGCGACAGGACGAGTCATCGGTGGGAACTTGAACACTATCCAGGGGATTTGGGGAAGCGTGTATATGCCTGAGGTACGTGAAGGGGACATCCTCTTCATCGAGGACACGATGAAGACTGCTGGAGAAATTGAGCGTGCTTTCTCGCTGTTAAAAGTAAACGGTGTGTTCGACAAGGTTTCTGGAATCATCCTTGGGAAGCATGAACACTTTGACGATCAAGAGACGCAACGTAAACCATATGAGATCTTAATCGAGGTACTCGGAGAGACGAAGGTACCATTTTTAGCGGACTTCGATTGTTGTCATACCCATCCGATGTTGACGTTACCAATTGGTGCCACGATTCAACTGGATGCTATGAATAAGAAGGTGTTAATTCTCGACCGTTTCATATGATTTTCCTACCAGATACTAGCGTGTGCGTTTTTCCGAAAATAAGATGAAGGAGCGTTTTACATGAAACCAATCGAGAGAACGATAGCGTCATTACACAAGATGTATAAAGATGGTCCACGATATATTATGGGACGTTATGGAGAGAGTGGCGATTCTACTTGCACGCTTAACGATCCGTTGCCGGAGAGTGAAATAATTAATTTCATAAAAGAAGATTCTTTTTTCCTGCCGGAAGACTACATAAAGTTTCTCACCCTACACAACGGAGGTCGTTTATTTAGTACAGAGGTGGATACGAAGATTGAATTGTTTACGTTGCAAGAAATGCTTGAGTTTTCTGAAGAACAGCAAGCGGAAGACGGCATTCTTGAGGATGAACATTACTGGATCATCGGTCAACAAAATGAGTACTGGATTTTGATCGATAAGCTGAAGTGTCAGGAATCAGAAGGGCTGTTTAAAAAGTCATACATCATCATGCTTCATCCGTCCGATGGTATGGAGACGGCGTATCCCTTGAACATGAATTTCGAATCCTTCCTTGAATGTGCAGTGATCGCACAAGGCGATAACTTCTGGAATTGGCATGAGGATAGCGTGATGTACAGTGATGTTGATCACTATGATGAAATGGAAGTCGAGATGTAAAAGAATCTTGAAATACAAGTTGAAACCAGCCTGTCACTATAAATCTTATGAAGGGGAGGAAATATGGGAGAGATTGAAGTATTATATATTAAAAAAAATGATGAGAAAGAACTTGATATAGAATATTATGATATTAGAAATGAACTCTTAATGTATATGTTCCAAGATTTTTTGAACCAAAGTAGAAAAAAACTTCCTAAGTATAGTTCGCTTTATATCATTTTTTATGAGAATTTAACAGAAGAAGAGAAAAAAAGAATCATAATTGAAAATGGCGAAACACGGGAGTATTACTTTAAAGAAACTAACATAAATGAACTGAAGTCTAAAGACGATTTAGATTTTTTAATTGAAACTTTGAAAACTCTTCAAAAAGGCGTAATCGATTCAAAATTCAATGAGTTTTTATCTGGCGATGAGTTGAAAAAATTTGAAGATTATGTATTGGAAAAGAATTTCATATACGTGCAGAATATCGATAAAAGAAGCAATAAAACGAAAACAATGAAAGCTGCTCTGAAAGCAGAATTAACATCTGTAAATCTAAATTTAATCTTAGAGATCATGGATTTAAGGTCTCGGAAAATTGTATACAATAAATGTGTATTTGAATTGCCAACATCAGTTGTGAGCCCTTCAAAAAGTAAATTGAATCCCATTAGTTTGTACGGGTATGAACTGTATTGGGAAAACGACAACACGATTGACATCATCATAAATACAGTAGGAGATAGATTACGAACAAAAATTTATCGGAAGAGTGACGGAAATTTTTTGAGTAAACAACAAAGAATAAAGATGTAATAACGCTTCTGCATTTAGCAAGTGTGTAGGTACGATTTAAATTTAGACGTGCAAAAATACCATGTTTTATGATGGAGTTTACTACCAATGAAAAAGTAGAGTCATTTTAGATTTATAGGAGTGAACAGTGTCGTGTTGGTGAGAGAAAGTATACTGAACCGTTTCATTGTGCTGTCACTTCCATTTTGTATTCTCTAGACTGTTTCAGCTTCTGTCATTAACCAATTAAATTACTGATTTCAGTTATGATCTTACATAGTCTAACTCCGAAATATTTTCTATTTCTCTAAACCATACAATCGCTTGATTGTATATCATGGGCTCTGCTTCAGTATAGTACATGGATACTCTAGTCAACAGTTCTCTATATGCAACTAGTTCATATTTGTCAATTTAACTTAGAATACGTTGACGTGATGCTTCGATAGTCCTCTAAGATCTTTGAGTCGCGTCAACCACATACGATTGGTCATGACAGTTCGTCCTCATTATCCCCTAACAATTAACCCCAAAAATTCATTAAAACACCTCTCCTTTTAAAATAATCAATTATAATAATATAATATTACATCCTAAAAGCTATTTTTTACTAATTGATTAGTAGAAAAAAGTTAATGTAAGGTGCGTTCATCCACTTATGATGTTTTAGATGAGTGAATAGATTGAGATATGTAAATTGTAGTAATCATTAGAAACGAGGATATTATGAAAACAAAGAAGCGTTTAATGAATGCCTTTCCAAAAGTATTAAGACAAGATGTCAAAGTGGTTATCGATCAAATGGATATAAAGTGGTTTCAAAATGAACTTTCCAATATGTCTTTTAGTGCCTTGCTTGAAAATGGGGAAGTTTTAACTATTCCTGAAAGAATCTATTTTAATGAAGTGTCTGAGGAAACCTATCGTCAGTTTGCTCCCTTGCAACAATCTATACTCTGTTGTATTTATTCGAGACACCACGACGGCTTTGTAAGAGAAAAATATATAATGAAGTTGGATAACCTCTTACAAGTAGAGGATTGGATGATTCCCTATCTAATCAAATTCCTTGGTGAGGGTGTCATAGAATTGTTATATAGCGTTAATCAGGTATTCGAAAAGATAGATAAGAATAAGCTAAATGCGTTTACATCTCAAAATGAAGCGTTCGTTCAAAAAGTAGAAAGCCAAATGATTAGTTATTGGAATGAATACTATAGAGAAGAGTTTCCTTCTCTATGGGGTGACGAATACATAGGATTTAGAATTTTTAAAATGTACTTATGAAAGGGTAGCACTTATATGAAAAAATTCAGAGGTAAAAAAAGATACTTTCGCAACTTAAAAAAAGAGACAGTACTCGAGACGCACAATTTATACTTTAGCGACGATAGTTGGTTCGATTTTTGGCATACCCATCTTGATTTTTATGGACGCGGAAATGAATCCATACGGTACAGAAAGCTTCATCTTCAAGCATCATATGATCTAATGATGAAATTGAATGCTAGGCTACATGAATGGGATCAACCATTTCAGATTTGGATGGAAATTTCGCAACATGACGCTGCACTAGATGCCGTATACGTGCATTCGTTTAATCCGAACGAGACATCGTTTCCGTTTGAGCATAAGGCGTTGCAACCGTTTCAAGAGACTTTACCTGACAACTTGACCGGATGGTTTAATGCGGATGCATTCATGGTCAGCTATTACGTAGAAGAACAGGAATGGGACGAAGCGGATGACGATGACAACCAATCCGTTCACGAGGTTGGAGCGTTATACGATAAAAAAATCGTCATCCAACCGAAAGACAATCACATGTATGCGTTAAAGTCGAATATACACTAAGCGCTATATATAAGATTTAATTCGTTTAAAAGGAGGAGTACACGTGTCGCGATATGCATTGAATGACTATGCTTTTCAAGGGGAGCTAAAGAAGGTCCGGAAAGCGATCAAAAACGGAGCGGAGATCGATTTGCTGGATGAGGAAGGATACAGTCCGCTACACTGGGCGATTCAAGAAGGGTATCTGGATATTGTCCGGCTTTTGATTGAGAGCGGCGCTGATCTTGAAAAACAGAATCGGGAGGGGTTCTCACCCTTACATATCGCGCTTTTAGATAATCAAACGGAGATCGCGATTAAAATCATTCAGCAAGGAGTATCATTCGAGATCGATACGGATGGGTACAATGCGTTGCACGTGGTTGCGAGTAAAACTGGCAATTCAAAAATTCTTAAGGCGCTCGCTCGCGAAACACAATACATCAATCGATTTGATGGGGATGGAGATGGATACGCGCCACTTCACTATGCGGCACAAGAAAATAAAGTGAAGTGTATCAACGTATTACTTCAAGCCGGAGCGGATGTGAATTTGCGCACGGTACATGGATTCACTCCGTTACACACTGCAGCAGGAGAAGGACATGTAAAAGCCGTAAAAGCACTGATTGAGGGACAGGCGGAAGTGGAAGCTGAAAACCCGCTTGATAGTCACGCGACGCCGCTGATGTTAGCAGTTAGTTATGATCACGCTAAGGTCGTTCACGAATTACTACAACACGGAGCAGATCTGAATCATCAGGATGCCAATGGAAAAACGGTCATTGATTATGCGAAAGAATATAAAAATAAAAAAATCCTCAAACTCTTCGATGGAATGCGTTGATGGATTCGTAGGTCCTCTTCTCTTAACGATATATTAAGTTCAAGCGTATGGACTATTAGAGTACCGACACATACTTCACCTCTTCTGTTTATCACATGCTAAACTCAAGCAATTTATTACTAAGTAAAGGAATGATTTGAGTGTGGAAGGCAATAGTGTTTAATTCTGTTTGGATGGGGATCACGCTTCCTATTCTTTTGAGTATAGTTTTTACAATTTTATACCCTATAATCGCTTTTGATATGAGTGATATTCTCATGATTGTCGTTGCGTTAATCATTGGCATAATTGATATTTACTTAGGACATCGGATATGGACATGGATCGAAGGAAAGTACTTCAAACAAAATCGTTACATGTGAAGGCTGCCTAACGATTGGACACGCTAATAAAAGTACCTTTATCGTTTTACGTTACTATGAGATGGCTTCGGTATTTGACCGGAGTCATCTTTTATAATTTCCAGAACTTCATGTGTCACACTATCCTTCACGCAAGAAAAGTATGACGTTTAACTAGGTTGATACGGAAATATACACAGAATGTATCGTTTTTTTTTTCGATCGATTCCAACATAAAGTAGTGTTCCTCTTGAAGAAAAACACCATCTATTCGTAAACACTTTTCTTTTCTAAATTAAAAACATACATTATATCAATTTTTAAATAAAAAATTCCAAAAATGTATCGTGAAACATATAATATATGGTAGAGCGTATTTTTTAAAAAGAACATTTCCTTTATGTCATGAAATGAGGATATAAAAATATGAATTACATAGAACACTTAGAAGCCCATTGTGGTGAAAGTACTGGTCACCTTGAAATGGAAGAATTACAAGATCATGCGATTCAATTGTTGCAGTTTCAAAATGCACCGTTTGCGAATGCGAATACCGTGACATCACTTGGATTATTGCATCACCCATTGCAATTCGAGAACGGTGCTGTTATCCATCAAGAAGTGATGCTATCTGTCATGCAACAAGATGCCGAGTCGGATTTAATTGAATTGATCTATCGCTTGACGCTGGAAGCATTAAAGACTGGACACGCTTATGATTTAGGCGAGTACTTACCGATGCCGGATGGGTTGTTATCGAAGTACGATTTCGCTGCCCTATACGTAGCGACACCGTTCTACTTTGAAGAATCATTTCAAGTCTATAAAGGGAATGCGGCGTTCGGGGAACCGGAGACGGTGCTACCGGTCTGGTTCGTACCCATCTATGCTTCGGAAGTCGCATACATCGAACAATACGGCGCTGAGAAATTTATTGAGATGTTATATGAAACTGAGATGCAATTGCTTAATTTAAAACGTCATCCGATCGTGGAAGACAATGAAGAAATTGAAGAATCGATTTTTAACAGGGAGGTATTCGTTTGCGAATGCGAAATTAACGACTCCCTTTTTGAAGACGATATCCAACGACCATTCGTACTAAATGGACCGCTAGCGAAAGCGTATCACATGAGTGTTGAATCGGGAGAACAAGGCGATACAGCTCAAAACGAAACTTTCCTGTTTGATATTCTAAATCATCAAAATCGTTTTCCGATCTACGCGACCTTTTTTGCTTTTGAAGAGGAAGACAAAGACAACAGAGCTTTCTTCTCGCAACATCATATGTCGTTCACTTCACATGTCTTGTCTAGACAGAAACAAACGAACGGTTGGTTACGTGGAAAACGAACATCGACAAGTGAGAGTCATTTTTTCACGGTAAAGATTGAAAATGCTAGGATGCTCGAACTCATCCTTGAACACGCTTATAGAGTTGCGTCGATGAACGAACTGTTCATGTTTTCGTATTCCGATCGCTTGTCGATTCAACAAGAGGTCGAAACAACGTACCGAAAAACACGTGTCTTAGAAGATCGGTTCGTTTATCCGGAAGATACGACCGTCGTGATTGTCGGCCATGATGGAACAATGCTTTATCTGCTCTCGAACGAAGAACAATTCGCCTATGATCTTCGGACGGACTGGGCGAAACGACTACGACAACAGTTACCGAACGATACGGTGATTCGCCAGCTCAATGGAGAAATGTTCGCGGATTTATAAGAACGGGAGGGAAGTCATGCAACTCATCAAACCAATGAACGGTCAAAATCATTTTTGGCTGTTTGAAAAGGATGGACGGACACTCTACACGTTTCACGGCATCATGGGAGAGAGATTGAAAGAACCAATGAGCGAGCAAAAGTTCTCGCGCTTTTTTAATCTGGATGCCTACATTCGAGAACTCGTAGCTGAGAAAGAAAAGGACGGATACTCGGTCGTTCAAGAAGCGGATTACCACGAAGTTGTCGTCGAGATCTTTTGTCAGGATACAGAGTATGACGTCATCTTTGAGCATTGTTCGAGCATTGAAGAAGACCTCAACGGTTTTCTTTTTGAAATCGGCAATGGGTATTTTGTTGAAGATGAATTTGGTCCAGAAGCAATCGAATTTGTCCTTCATATCTTGGAGCCGTCTTATATTGTTGAATCCGTCATTGATTATTTTAAGGACCAGTTTAATCTGAAGAAAATCCGAATGGGGCAGGCAAAAGTTCATTACGGCAGACGATTGACCGGGCTTTATCCCGCAGGAAAGAATTTTAACCGGAAAAATTGAACGATGACGACACAGATAGGAGGAACAGTATGAACGAACTGACAATCGACGAATACTCTTTTCAGTCGAAGAGTATCCAACGTATGCTTCAGACATCCGAAATCAACGTGCTTGGTCCATTGCAAACTATTTACGAAATCATGTGTTATGACCATACAGTAGGTAGTTTTACCAGTGAATTGACGGAGGAGGTATTGTATGGCACGCTAGTTCGCTTCAATCATTTTCCTGTATATATCACGACTAATTTTGATGAGATTCGAGAAGATGAAATGGACCTCTTAGAGCGTTTAAAATTGCGACCATACATATGCCATGAACATCCACGGTACGAAGGCGATCAGCGACGTACCAGTTTTTACTGTTGTATCGAAGTGTTGAATGCGAATGATCTGTGTTTCGTCTTAAAAGAGTCCTTTTTTCGAGCTGCTTATAGTGAAACGTTCCTCATCACGTTCGCACGACCCACATATGAGTTGAAGACTTCTGGGAGATGGATCTTTAAGGAAGCGAAATACACGCATGTAGTTGATGCACGTGATGGATTACCGATCATCCTTCCGTCGCATGATGCGTTCGGCTTCATGTGGTTTTCGAATGGAGATGTCTTTCAAACCGTCGATCAGCTAAAAGCGATTTTACCAACGGATTATCAAATTGATTAAGCACTAAATACCTACAAATAATTTAATTTAAAATCAAAGGAGTCATACAGAATGACATATCAAAGTGGATTACCTGGCGTTACGGAAGAGAGACTACAAGAAGTAGAGGCAGTACTCGACTTCGAGCTTCCGAAAGAACTACGAAACTGGTACAAGCGCGAAAACAAGTTCAATGTCGGTGAATGGGAGTTTCATCCGATCAAGGACGAGCAGTATATCAAGCGGACATGGGACGACCTTGTTCGTATCAATTTGACAGATGCAGAAGAGTATCCAGAAGGGTTCTTGCGGATTGCGGCGGACGGAACAGGTGACGAACTCGGATATCAGTTACCGGACACAGAGACGATCGTCTTGTGGGACCACGAAGAACAAGAACTATTTCCGGTAGCACCGACGTTGAATGCGTTCGTTGAAAAGGAACAACAAATGGAACAGAGTGCGGAACAAGCAGAAGACTTCTTACAGACGGTTGTTGAGACGGGTGCTGTCTATGGTCTATCGAAGTTGGAACAGACGGGCTGGGCGTACTGTCCGTCTAATCAAGAGGAAACGGACGTCCTGTTATTCTTTTCGACGGAAGCGGCGGCAAAAGCACTGCAGACGAAGGAATGGGCGGACTATCATCTGATTCGATTGGATTTGGAATTGTTTATTAACGGTTGGTTACCGAACATGATCGATGACGGACTGTATTGTGGCTTGAACTGGGGACCGGAGCTCGTCGGACTTGAGTTGGGTCCAGAAGACGTCCTAGCAGATCTAGAGGGTTAACATGATTCAGACACTCAGTAAACAGGTGGATGGCATTACGTACTTTTGGTACTTGTATCGTGATGGTCGAACAATCCAGACCTATCACGGTGTCACCGAGCAATGGAAGCTTGATCAAGATGTCAGCGATGAGAAGGAAGAACAGTACTCGACGAGGCGTCAAGCGAAACGACGGATGGAGGAACTAATTGCTGAAAAGCAAGCGGAAGGATACAAGCAGGATGATATTTACGGGATACAACCCGGACGAAAGGAACGCGAGAAGTTTCGACGACGGACGTCCTGGTTCGCCTATATCCTTATGGGACTAGGTCTGTTTCAGTTCGTGACACCGTTCTCTGTCTTACCAATTGTAGTGTTTGGAATGGGTATTCCCTTGATGTTTTTAGCTTTTATCGGTAAAGGTTATCTTCCTACATGGCTTCGAATTGTCTGCTTCATTAGTTACTTTTTCATGCACGTGATTCATCAGCAGGAATCGTACATCCCGTATCTTTTCCCGGTTCTTTCGATAGGCACGGGAATACTATTATGGTTTCATCTTCGAAAAACGAGACAACAAATGAAAGTGGAGCAATGACATTTTTAAAAGGAGATGAAACATGTCGCTTCTAGATAAGTTATTACAAGACCCTATCGTTTCTGATCTACCACGTCTTCACACCGCTCTTCTTGCCAAAAATCGTGGCTTACGCAAAGAGTGGTTAGTACATATGGATAGATTCATTGAAGAAGCGAATACGTGGAACTTCGAGCGACAGCGGACGTTTGTGAGTTGGTTATTATCTACCTGTGAAGGAGAGACAGACGCTTCGTTCCTCTTGATTCATCCGCTAAAAGAACGTCTTCTAAAACCGACTTTGAAGAAGTGGATGAAAGAGTTGCCGGATGACGTCCGACCATATCGCTGGTATGGTCTTTTCATTGATGAAGATGACCGTTACATCTACTTACAAGAAGCGATTACACGTGGGGGAAGACGGGAGCAGTTAGCGATCGAGAGAATGATTGATCATCACTTGTATGGACTTTGGTATTCTTTCCACCATCTCGATGAAGACTTGTATTTAGGAGAAATAAAAGAGGATGCAGCAACCTTAACAGAAGCTTGGTTACTAATCGAGCAACTCGATGATGCGGTTTTGAAATCGGAATGTATTAACGAATGGAAGAAGATGAATCAAACCTTAACGTATTGGATTCGTTTCCGGCAAGAGCAAACCACCGGATTCATGGAGTGGCGGATGCAACAAGAATCAAAGGATTGAGTTTGATTAATCCGATGGCATTAGCAAGTTAGAAATGTCTTCTCCGTTATATTTAAGAAAGAGGTATTTAACATGAAAAAACTAGGCGCGTTTACAAGTCACAAAGGGAATTTGATTGTCTCGGATCCTGCTTTTCTTGAGCCGGATGTAGAATACAACGTGACAATTCCAGTTGAACAAGGTTCGATTTGGACGGTCTTCTATGACGAAGATGAGTTCGAATCAATCAATTTGCTTTACCTAACAATGAATGAAGAAACGAAGATGAATCCATCCGATTTCGAGCCGTTATCCGATCTAGTCGTCGTCGATTCAGCGCAGCTCGTCGTCATGAACACAGCGGATTACGGGAGACGGGAAGCCATCGACTGGGAGATTCGAAATACGCTAGAGTTCGACGAAGAGATCGACCCGTTCTATATCGCAATCTCAGATGAAATGATGGAAGACGAGATCTTCTTGTTTCCGTTCGGTGTCGCCGTTCAGTTAATGGGGGACGGACACTATGAAGTCCTTGTCCGAAGGGAAAACGGTAACATGACAGGGATTGCGATCGTCCTCGGAGAACATGAGGCTTTTGAAGAACACGATGACGAGGAAGACGTGTCACTAGAAGACGTTGAAATGCCAATCATCAAGAAAGAAAGAAATCCATCAGGAGCTGATGATAGGTTTCTGGCGAATGTGCTAGCTTCCATGGAGAGATTCTATGGAAAAGACCACAAAAAACTAAATTACAGCATTCCAATCGAGGGGCAAAAGGTAAGGCATGAGCTTTGTTTGTATGATCGCTTACCAAAAATTCAAAGCTACCGAGTGTCCGTGGAGAGTCCTTGTCCGGAAGCCCGTATTCAAGCATTCGAGACTGATCATTTCGCAATTCCGAAGTGGTATAAAGAGATTTTGAGAGTCTGTAACGGTGTGCGTTTTTCCGAAGAGTTGAACTTAAACGGTATTCCGTTGACGAGCTGGAACGGGTTATCGCATGAGATCCAGGGCAATCTCTCGGACAGTCTCGATGAATACGCGTTAACCGAGTTCGATGCGATCCGTGACAAGTATTTCTTTTTTGGCTCGTCGTTTAGACAGGACGAATACTATGCAGTATTGAAAGAGCGTCCGGACGAAGCTGTCTATTGCTTCGACTATAGAACGTTAAAACTCAAACTGAAGGCAACGACTTTCCAAGATATCGTCCGTGATGCATGGCGCGCGTGTAATTTGAAAGCACTCCATAAAAGAATGTGAGGATGATTTCATGAAAATAATCTATTCCCATGAAGACTTACTCGCACTCGAAGATCCTTTTGAATATGAAGTAGGTCTGCCGATTCGCATCAGAGAACTTCCGACTTCCGTCATCGAAGAGGAGCTTCCGGATAGCCGCGAACAATTAGATCGTCTTCTAAAAGAGGGCTATACATTGGTCATTCAAAAACCGCGAATTCCCAACCCTCCCGTATTCGCAAGGTTATCCGTGATAGTGGAGAACACAGTCATGAAATTATATGTCTACGAGGCGAATCATTGTGAGGATGCGTTATGGGATGTTCTGTCCGAGAATGAATACAATCAGCACTGGTCATATTTTTTATTGAAAAAAATCGAAGGTGTCAGATTCGAATTGCCTTACACAAATGAAGCTCAAATTGCGCTGAAACTGTCTAATCTCAAAATAAATGAACTCGTACATCTACGATTTGAAACCAATCAAAGCGTGACATGTCAGTGGGACTAAACAATAAAAACAGTCATGGGACCGAAAAGATTGAATCTAAGGAGGAGTTGCATGATCCAACTGACAAAAAAAGGCGACTCCAGTACGCTCTACCAAACAATCTATACAGAGGGACGCCTCATCGTTCAACATCAAGGAATCGTTGGAGCGTGGGTGAAAGCAGAAAACGTAAAGCAAATGCGCGTCTCGCGCTTCAAACGATTAGGTGTACAGATTTTGCAGCTGATCGAGAAGTTTGAACGTCAAGGTTATCGCGAGCTGAACGAGACCGATTATACGGAACTGGTAGTCCAGTTTTCTTATGAAAAGGATCAGGAAGAAACAGCGCTCGAGCACCGTCACATGATGGAAGAAGTAATCAATGATGGTTTGCTTCATACGGGGAACGGCTACTGCGAAGGGGGAGATATCGGTAGTGGTACGACGAATATCTTTTACCATGTCCTTGATGTCGAGGCAGCCATTGTACTAATTTTTGAAGAAATGAAAGCACGCGATGTACAAGACGAACCAAAAATTGCAGTACAAGAAGGAGCAGCGTACACCGTTCTATATCCTCAAGGAGCGACGTTCGATTTGATTGGTGAAGGTAAACCATGGAGCTGGATTCCGATGACGCAAGCGGAGGACGAGAAGATATGGTACATCATTGATCAACAATTTCAATTCGCACCCAGTACGACAGTTTTCCCCTCATACCATGCCCCGAGTCCGTTCATTACATACGAAGTGGATTACGAGAAACGCGAAGAGATCGAGCAAATGCTAAAGCGTATTCTGACCGAGCTGACCGTCGAAGGAGAGCGCGTCATGGCACTCGATTGGAATCATCAAGGATACTGGATCGACCCAAGACGTTCGTTTCTTCGAAATGAAGAAGGAGACTGGATGATTCCAGCAGTTCCAGATGGCGATTATTCCTTTTTCATCGCTCGTGATTTCCGTTGGGGATACCTCGGTCACCCGTGGGAGGGGAGCATCACGTTGTTTGGAGAAGACATGATCTCTGCGTTCCAAGGAACGGAGATTTTTTTAAATGAAATCCGAAGAGGATAAAAGGAGGACAGGAAGTGAGAACACCATACGACAAGTATCACGGAACCGCATTATGGCAAATCATCTCGGAGACAATCAATGAGTTAGTCGACAATGATGATCTCGAAGAACGGACGACGCATGAACATATCGTGGGCTATATCTGTAGCAAACTAGAAGGTCTGATGAAAGATGAAAAATAAGAATAGGATGCTACTTGAACGAGGCGAGTGGATCGATGTGTTCCGGGAATTGCTACCACGCGACGATTGGCAAGACCTCGTCCGTTTTCAAGTGAGTCAGTATTCGTATCCGGTTGAAGTAAAGTTTCTGGAACGACCACTCAAGCAGAATCCACACATCGACGATTTTTCAGACTGGACGGTCCGATCTCACATGATTATGACCGACGACTCACAGCTTGAAAGATTTCTCGAACACCTTGTCATCGAACAGCAGGAAATGGCAACTAAAGTAGAAGTGACGCTCATTATCCAAAAACAAGGACAAGGAATCGTCCGAGTCACGAACGATTGTGTCTCGATGTATGGAGTCGCGTATGAGGAGCTTGATGACGTTGGAACAGAGTATGAGAACTTTTTCGATGCAGTTTTACCGAATGCCTCGTTTCCAGTCGAGGTCGTCTTTTGTGGTCGGGATGTTCTAGATAATGACGATTCGATTCACGTGATGACGTTGCACGACTCCAATTGGCAAGCGGTGTTGGAAGAACATGTATTGCATTTGCTGAATCGCAAGGAAGTGACATCAGGATTATTTTCGAAAGATGCACGTCCCGCACGGCAAACGCTTGAGGACTTCATGTCTGAATTCTCGTTATTGATGCCCTATAACTTCATCGTGACCCGCGATGCAACAAATCGATTTGGCATGCTCGATCACTTTTGTACGAATGGAAAGATCGCGCATTTTGGAAAGGTGAACGATGGAGAGACGTCTTTCAAGTAACGATGGAAACATCATACATTAGGAGGAAGCATAATGAGCTTAGCGTCATATATTTGTATGGAGAGACAAATTCCTGAGCAGTATCTCAATTTATATGAGGAAGATGAGACCGTTCCCTTATATATCGGTCCCTGTTTTGCGGATGAAGACTGTCTGTATGAAGTAAAAACGAAGCATTTTCACAAATGGTATGTATATGAAATTTCGAGCAACTGGGGCATCGAGATCGTTGAACCTTTTGATTCTGAAATTGCACTGGAGTCGAAAGAAAAGCTACGTTATCTGTTTACGTTCATGAATGACTTCTTAGACGAGGGTGAATCGTTCGAATTGTATACATGTTGGATTGGGGAAGAGTACTATCCAAAAGTAAAAAGTATGACACTATCTTTGGAACTTGATCAGTTAGAAGACATTGAGATTCCTGAAAGAACGCATATTTTGATCACGAAACAGAGTAAAAACTAAAAAGCCGCTGATCCACAGCGGCTTCAGTTTATTGGGTTCACCCTTGTGCATAGGCGATGTCTGCGATGGCATGGACCTGAGCAAGCGTCATCTCGGAATAGAATTCGATCGACAAAGGATGATCCGTCGGTTCGAGTTCAAAGAAAGGAAGTTGACCGGTTCCTTCATCATGGACCATCACTTTTAAGTTGACGGTATCCGGGTAAGCGGGTAGATCGCTTGAAAACCAGCCGAACATCGGCTCCTCGATGCGAGGACGTTTCTTTTCGATGAAGCGAGCGAAGTTTTCAGGGCTCAGGCTCACCCATGTAATCCACCAGAAGGGTTCGTCTTGTCCAGCAATCGGGAGTTCAAGAATGCCCTTCACGAAATAATGCGGACCGTCCAGTTCTAAGACACACCACGTATCATGCATCTCGCTTTTCGTTTCTTGCTCTTTCTCAGACATTTGTTCGTAGTAGACCGGTCCGAGTGTTTCATATTCAGTCGGGAGTTCGTCGTGGCGTTCGCCACAGATGGCGCAAGGCAGAAGTTTTTTCATTGGAATCACCTCTAAGTTGAGTTATGTATGTCTCGTTGTCGAACGTTAGAAGAGAGCATACTTGTAGTGTAACACCCGTTGGGAGAGAATCCTGATGGAGACCGTGACAATCCAGCGAAAGTGAGGGGATTAACGTGCAGATTTACATCGAAGAACAGCAAAATCATGCGAAGACGATTAAAGAATATCATCTGACACTAAAAGGACAAGACCGAATCGAATCCATTTTTTCATTCGAATATTATAATGATGACTCAAAGGAAGATGAAGTCATTTCGGACGAAGAAGTGTTAACGCAATTATTCACACGGTTGAATCGTTTTCCAATCTATCTCTCCTTTGGATTCCATGAACTGACGGATTTAGAAAAAGAAGATTTGCTGTCTACGGTTAAGCACAAACAATTACTGTATACAGAGACCTCAATCACTAAGCGTGAAAGATATATGACCGTCGAAGTGAATCAACCGACTGACTTATTGCAAATACTAGCGAAGACCATTTCAGTGGCTAGGAACAACGGCTACTATTTGATTGCTTTCACTGATGTATTGAAGTTTGAAACGAGGAGAGTAAGACGGTGGCTGATCAAAAAAGAGAGAGTAGTGCCAGTAATCGATATGACAAAACCGACGACATTTTTTAAAACCGGCTTTGATTTCGAGAATGTGCTGATCTTTTCGAATGAAACAGATTTCGATGCATTAGAAAAAATAGAAGCACTCTTTCCAGAAGATGAAATCGATCGGTAGTAGAGAGATTAAGAGGGGAGAGGGAACATGTTGGATGTCTATTTTGAGAAGCGTATGGATCACGCACAAGTGTTTAAGGACAGATACTTGTACGTTGATCGACCAGAACGTATCGACTTCATCTATTCGATGGGTTGTCTACCGGATATGGAAACTAAAAGCGACTATCAAGGCGATTCAAATCGAGTCTTGAAACAATTTTTGACGCGTCTCAATCGGTTCCCGATTTTCATCACGTTCGGTGGGAGTTTTACGGACGAGGAGGTCGAGCTCTTCTTTCAAAAGCACAATCTATCGTATACAAAGGTTCGACCAAACAAGAACCTATACTATCACGTTCAAGTGCATGATGCGACCGAACTTGAGTTGTTGCTAGATGAGACCTATTGGTATGGGGCTGTGAACGAAGACTTTTTTATATCCTTTACGAATCTCTTGACGTTTGAGCGGAGAATAATTAAGGGATGGTTTTTCAAAAAAGAACGTATCGTTCCCGTCATTCATGTGACGAAAGAGATGTCGTTCATCACGATGGAACATGATTTCATGGGCTATTATCTGTTTTCGAATGAACCCTGTTTTAATACCGAGGACAAGGTGAAAGCCATCTTTCCTGACGACGGTACCATTGAATTCTATTGATGAAACAAGCAGTTGGATGATGTAGATGGATCAAGCAGAATACGTGTAGGGATTTCCATGTTATACATCGATCTCGAAGAACATACGAATCATGCAAAAGTGATCAAAGACCGTTATCTCGATATTGATCAACCAGGTGCTATTAAGTCGATTTATTCGATGGGATGTCTTCCGAATGACGAGGAACGAGACTATCAACATGACTCCAATGAAGTACTGAAGCATTTTTTGACGCGTCTGAATCGCTTTCCGCTATTCGTCACGTTCGGTGGTGGTTTTACCAATGAAGAAGTGGAACCGTTTTTTCAGAAGGAGAACCTATGCTATACGAAGGTTCAACCAGATAAGAGCAGCACTTATTATAGCCTTCAAGTAAACGATGCGAGCGAACTTGAGCGTCTGCTGGACGAAACGTATTGGTATGCGACTGTGAACGATTTTTACTTTCTATCCTTTACGAATCTCCTGACGTTTGAGCGGAAAATGGTCAAAGGGTGGTTCTTTAAAAGAGAACTGATCGTTCCAGTCATTCGTGCGACGAAAGAGATGTCGTTCATCACAATGGAGCATGATTTCATGGGCTATTATCTGTTTTCGAATGA
>NZ_WBYY01000011.1:0-34284 GCF_048985645.1 Exiguobacterium sp. A1_3_1
ACCGGATTATTCAATCGTTTTGCCTTTGAAGAGCGTCTTTCTTTACTGATTGAAAGGAATTCATCGCATGTCGCTCTGTTCTTTATGGATTTAAATCAGTTTAAAACGGTCAATGATACGTTTGGACACGATGTTGGCGATGAATTACTCCAAGCTGTCGCCACACGTTTAACATTGTTTGAAGATCAATTCGACATGATGGCACGCCAAGGAGGCGATGAATTCACATTACTTCTGAGAAATGTTAGGTCTTACGAACAACTCCATCTCGTAGCAGATCAGTTGTTAAAAACGCTACAGACACCTTACCAGATTGATCATTACACGATTTCTTGTCCACCAAGCATCGGTATCTCATGCTATCCGACTGATGCCTCCAACATGCTGGAGATGTTAAAACATGCGGATCTTGCGATGTATCAAGCAAAAAATATTAAATCTGGTAGTTATGTGTTTTATAACGATCTACAACATATGCCCATATGACCTATTTTAGTTAACTATTTTTCACAATGGTTCTCTCTCTATCGCAAAGAACAGAAAATAATCGTTACTCCTTCACGTGAGTATCCACTCTCACGATCAGATTAGAGCTAGTGACGTGTGTCGAGGAGAACATTGTGTGCAGTTTCATACCTTTCACATAAGTCTGGTAAGTCGATTATTGTTTTTACTAACGTAGAAAGAGACAATCAAAACACCTAGATTATAAAACCTAAATCTATAAATTACCGTCCACACCTTTTTGCCCGTAGTGGATGAATCCATTACGGGCATTTCAATGCTTAGGAATACTTAAATAATCCACTTCTGATTACAGTACGTACGACAAAAAGATCAACAAATAGCTACTTTAAGAAGTAACCGTATGTTGATCTTTTTTCACAATCATCAGTCCAAACGTTGTTCAGCCGTTTTATACATTTCATTTTTATCTCGTTTACCCATCGCTACAATCTGAATGATCTGGAGTTTACCGTCGATTTCTCTAAAAACAACACGTAATCTCGTTTTTCTATTTTTAAAATTATTACAATACAATAAGTTTCCACTGAGTGGCTGTCCTGCCGCCATCCCTAGAGAAATAATGCGGTTCAATACTTTGTCTACAAATATCTTTTGACGACCATCCAGTTTATAGTAATCTTCTTTCGAATACTGCGTCCACTCAAGTTGATACAATGATCAACCCCACCCATCCATTTCATCAATAGTCGCAGGGTGAGTTTCTCGTTCTCCACAGACTTCTGAATCGGTATAGGTGCGGACATTTTTATTAGATAGCCGCATCTCAACAGTCAAATCATCTAATCGACTGTACAATTCTTCAATTTCTTTATTGAGTGATTCGTATTGCTGTTGCGTCAGCATGACATCCGCAACCTCTTCACGATTAAGGACATAAACACCAGCTGCTTCATGATCTGCCCTTTGAAACGTTTCACATCAAATATGAAAGTGGTTGGAATATCAAGTATTCGCATTTCTATCATCATGCCCTCCTTTTTACCTATTTTCTTCATGATACACTTTCTAAAGTTATTAACTCTAAAATTCTAATCAAATTTTTATACATCCTATCCAATGCATCGTTTCCTCTGTGTCAAAGAATAGGACGTAGAGAGACCAGTCGCAACTCTCGTTATCGTTTCGGTAGGACGGCAGTGCAATGAGGAACTGAAAAAAATTATGATCTTAGCTTCTTGAATACATTGTTTTAACCCTTCATGCGTTGCTGTAAATCCTAAACGCTCATAAAAACGAAGCGCCTCTTTCCTTTTCTTATTTGTTGTCAATTGTATTAAATGACATCCTCGTTCTTTTGCCCGATCAATTGCCTGCTTTATAAGCAATGTCCCGATGCCTCTCCCTCGTACTGAAGAAGCAACTCGAACGCCTTCGACCGTAGCTCTCCAACCGCCTTGATGCGTTAAGTAAGGTATAAAAGTAATTTGTTGCACTCCTACTACCTCATCCCCTATATAAGCAACGATCAACTCATTGTTCGGATCATTTGAAATTGCTTGAAATGACTTTATATAGACATCCAGAAGAGGAACACTACAGTGTTCTCTTTCTTTTCCTAGTTCGTCATCAGCTAACATCTTAACAATATTATTCAAATCATCAATGGTAGCCTCTCGGAATGTAACATTTAACTCCATTTCCTCACTCCCTTATTGTTAGTTTTTATGTGTATCCTTTTAAATCATCTCATGTACCACTCCAAAGCATTTTTATAGAGAACCTTCGTGACCTCCTCTTCGTTCAATGCTTGAGATATGATTGAGACGTCTGAGTTCTGAAAAGAAGATTTTGCTCGAGTTGATGGTAAGTCGGTACCAAACATTAAAGCATGAGGATTGATAGCGTGAATTTGTTGAATCGCGCTTATCGGATCAAAATCGATTCGGCCGAATCCTGTTGCCTTCACTTTAACCCCTTTATCTACTAGCGATAAAAGAGTCGAAAATCCTTGCTGGGATAATCCGAGGTGATCAATCGAAACAGCTGGAAGTTCAATGACTGTCTCTTTAATTTCCTGCAAATCAGTTGAGTTGATATATAGTTCTGTATGCCAACCGACTAAATCATGTACTCTTCTTGAAAAATAATCGAGCTGTGCCAAATCTTCTGATCCCCCTCGATTTACATTGAATCGCAATCCGCGGACACCTGCTTCATTTAATGCTTTTATCTTTTGATCCGACGTATCATAAGGAATTTGAGTTACACCAACAAAATTTTTTCCTAATGTTTTTAACGCATCAATTAGGTAAGACTGATCTAAGGCTTGAAAAGAACCTGAGACGATTGCTCCACCTAAAACTTCAAACTCCTCAGTTCGTTGTAAGTAATCGTTGCAGGTGAATGGATCCGGCATGTACCCTTGATTCGGTACTAATGGAAAGCGTGGGTCTATGATATGTAGATGTGAATCAAAAAAGCGCATGGTTTTTCCTCCTTTTTCTGTAAGGACCAAGTATAGAAAGAAAACTCGATAAAGTGAAGTTTGAAATTTTCTGTATAATTCATAACTAAAACTTATAGCAGAATTTATTTTATTCCAATTAGAATGACGTTTTCATAAAAAAATAGTTAACGTACTGAACGATATTATCTTCAACTAAATCATGAATCCGATAGCTTTCTATTCAAACACATCATAAGACATATAGAAAAGTAAATATGATCATTAAACCGATAGCATCGAACGAGACGACTATCATTCACAATCTTCTGTTAGAACACGAAAAACACCTTACTTCCGCTATATCCACGGAAGTAAGGTGTCTAACATCATGTATTCAAACAGCTACTCATAGATGACGTTTTCGAAGTAAGCGTAGAGCATTATCATTGCAGCTCCTGTATCACTAAGGACCGCCATCCAGGGTGTCAATCATCCCAGAAAGACGAGCGTCATCGCAACGACTTTGACCAAGATCGAGAGCACGATGTTCTGTTTGATAATGCTCAATATGTCTTTACTCAAGTCTAACGAATGAGGTAGCGAAGTCGTAATTTGATAACAACCCATCCGGCTTCGGTAAATACTCGTTTAAATCATAAGTATATCCGGTCTCTAAAGCTTCTAAAGTCAAGCGATAGACCAATTCAATCAAGTCCGACTCGGCATCTTGTTAAATGAAGGAGGGCACCACTTCTTGATGGACTGCAAAGTCTTATACCTTTATTTTTAAACTTCATTCAGGGAAAAAGAATAACTAAAAAAATAAAATCGCATGTTCGATGCGTGCGAAAAATCAATTCAATAGTGATGCGTAGTATTACTTTCATTTGAGTAAAAATAGATATGTAGATCATTCATGAGTAGTTTTTACATGTACGACTGAACATATAGATGGAGAGAAATTAATAATAAAGTGGAAATTACGTTCTCACTAAAAGTTAATTGAATATCACAAATTCATATTTTAATATTTTTTACCTCTATAATACTTTTCTTTTTATTCAAACAATGAATTCAATGTAAGTAATTAACTATTAAAAAATAATGCGGTAAAGATAAGAAAAACGAATTGTAAAAGTATAGAAAAAAATTCAACATCATGCTATTTTTGTAATGCATTAAATATTCTGAAAAAAGAAAGGGAGAACAAAATGAAAGTAAAAAATGCATTATTGTCAACGGCATTAGGTGCTGCATTGACGGTCTCATTAGTCAACGGTGTATCAGCAGAAAGTAAGGAAAATTCACTGTCTCAAAATCAAAAAAATAAGTATTACAAACAGTATTCAGTCATAATTGATACAGTCAACAAAGAGCATCCAGAGGCAGATCTTGAATTGGTAGCAAAGAAAGATTTTAAAAAAGCTGATTGGGTTTCTCCTACGCGCTTCAAGCGAATTGCTGAAGATCGAGTCGGATTGACGTTTGAGCCTTCTTACAATGTTGCAGCAAAAGCTGCTGTTACTAAAGCAAAATCTAAAACGATTAACGCTAAAGGTACTTCAGTCAGTATCAAAATTACAGGATCATTCGATACAGTACTTCGAGAGTCAGCAGGTCGACAATTCTTCTCTGATGTTAACTGGGTAAAATCTGCAGATTCAACGGATAAAGGAGTATGGAGTCAGACAGGATATACTCCTACTTTGATTGATGGAGGAAGAACCTACGATATTACTGTCGGAGGGAAGTACACTCAAAATGGTGTTAGTTCAACTCACAATATTCCGGTAGAATTTTATTGTAGTGCAACAGGGGTAGTCAGCTAATAATGTAATAATGATTTATATTATAAACACCCTCTCATTTATAATTGAAATGAGAGGGTGTTTAACTGTTACACAGCATATTGAACAACCTTTTCTAGGACTTAGTTTAATCGAATTCATTATCATTGATTGAATTTGGTTTTTGCTGATTTGACACTGAATGCAGACACTCGTTGCCTAAAGGATCTCTTGAAGAGGAGTCTATGCCTAGGTACTGTAGGATCCCGAGAAGCGATGTTCTACAGCACCAACCTAGTCGGTAATGTGTATGCTTACACTCCGCGTTTGCCGTCGGAGTGACAGGAACATACATCTTATAGCGCCCCTATGGTGCTTGAGTAACGCTACTATGTGTTTGATCAAATTGGAAAATCGATAAATTCTGAGTATATCTTCGAATTGAATCTCTTCAAACGCCCTCTCTCATATGTAAAAGATAACTTGATACATGAAATTATGGAAATGACAAAAGACGACTCCATACAACACCGAAGCCATCTCATAGTAACGTAAAAAGATAAAGGTATTTTTATTAGCGCGTACTTAAAAATCAAAAAAAGTGTGTCAAAAATCGAACCAACTATCGTTGTTAAAGTCTAAATTGTGCGTCTCGAATAATGCCTCTTTTTTAGGTTGCAGAAGTATCTTTTTTTTTATCTCTGGATTTTTTCATACGATAATCGTTTCGAGTCAAGTATTGAAGCTATTGAAATATAAAGTATTCTAATTTTATTCTTTTACGTGCAAACTAGCTCTCGTAAGAATATTTTTCCACATCTCATCTGGGATAGAGAGAAATTGTTGACGATCATGAGACAAAGTCGTTTGAATTTCGTCTTCCCTCGCAGTTTTTAGTTTTTGAACCCAATCCGGCTCCATCAAAGCCTCTCTTCCTAATCCGAATAAAGGTATTCCTTGTTCTAGTACGTCCAAAGCGTCATCCGGTGTGTATATGGAACCAAGTGACAGAAAACTTGTTCTACCTGCAATCACATCACGAAAAATCTCTGATCTTGTTTTTGATTGATTTGAACCACTTCGAGGCATCGACCAAACTTTTTTGACTGAAAGATGTAAGTAAGATAATCCTTGATTAGACAATTGATCTACAAAGGCAATCGTTTCCTCCATATTCAAGCCATCCTCTTCCGGTTCTTCTGGTGAAAAGCGATATCCAATAATAAAATTATGATTCGCATATTGATTTCGGGCTCGTTTCACTTCTTCAATAACAGCTAATGGAAAGGACATCCATTTTTCTAATGTTTCTCCCCATATATCTGTTCGAAGATTGGAATATCCCGAAAAAAATTGTTGAATTAGATATCCGTTGGCTCCATGAATTTCCACACCATCAAACCCTGCACGTATAGCTATCTCCGTTGCACGTCCAAAATCTCGAATGGCTTCGAGAGCATAGCATTACTGAAAGATCCTCTATCTGCTGTCGTATATGCGGGACATCCTTTTACAGAAAAAAGTCCTGTTACGATAGCTGAATTCGAAGGGGAATCATTTATCATGTTGCAATCTGGATGTGAAGTCTTTATCGAGGATGAATGTCGTAAAGCCGGTCTCTCATTAAGTATCTCTTACAATAGTAAGGAGAATGAAACCGTACTGTCTATGGTGAAAGGGAAATTAGGTATTAGTATCATGCTAAACTTATTAGTTTCTAAAAGAGAGAGTCATGTTCATTTGTTACCCTTACATCCTCCTGTGGTCAGACATCTCGGGTTAATTGTCAAATCTTCAGACAAGATAATGCCACTCGCTAAAGAATTCGTCAAAATCGCGAAAGAACATTTTAGCAACAATAATTAAAGTTGTCATTTGTCGTGTATCTATATTTGTCTAATTCTACTTCTATAATATACCTTAAAAAGAGGCTGTATACATTTCGATGTCGAAACATATACAACCTCTTTTTAGTTTATTCGTCCTATTCAAAATAATGGCATGATTACAACTAATATTTATATGTATACGAGTTTTAAGAAAAGAATTTTGCTTACAACATGATTAAAGCTTCACTTGTTAAGCGTGAACACCTTTTTCCTTCCTAAGGTTTCTTTACAACTGTAAAGAAACCTTAGGAGCTAAATGTCCCATCAGAAACTGGTTGATCCAATGTACGGATGTCTTTATAAATTTCCTCAAAAATATTTTCTTTTTCTTGTTGATTCGGTTTTGGGTTATGTACGCCATACTCCCAATTCTTTTCTTCTTTATCTTTACTGTAGTAAACGCCAGTGATGTAACTATTGCTACCGGTCTCAATTTCATCGTTATATGAAATATTTGGGTTAATAAATGGTTCATATGATTTTTTACTACCTATGAAGAAAAAAGGTACTTCAGATTTTTTATAAACTACAGCATATTCCTTTTTAGAAGTAGCTTGTAAATACTTCTTCACTATAAAAATCGCATCGTACTGTTTCAAGTCACCTTTTATATCACTTAGTTTTATTTTTTTGATTTCAGGTCTGGCACTTACTTTAGGAAACTCTCCCACTACAGCAATAGTTAGATCAATTTTTTCATGTTCAGGTTTAGTCTGGTATTTATCTTGATCGCTACAAGCTGAAAGAAGAGCGCATCCCATTAAAACAGCAATTATTAATTTCTTATGCATCACTATTTGTACCTTCTAAATTTTTAAAAAACTAGTATGTTATACATATAAATCTTTATAGCATATATTCATTTAAAAGTATTTTTTTAATAGGGATTTGCGAAGCAACATCAAATAAATGTATCTGATTAACCGCTCGAGTATTAAATCATTCATAAAGTCTGTTTGGAAGGATTCTTTAATACTTCTTTTTTCTCTATACTGTAGATGGATTCAATATAGTGACCTTCATAAACACACCATATGTTTGTGAAAAAACTAAGCTTTAATAATATTGAGTGAAAATAGATTTTAACCGGTACATCAGTTTTCAATAGATTATGCGTAAATGAACAAACATATGTTATGCATATCATAAAATTTTATTTCTCAGAAGTGGTTATTGTAAAAATTTGTTATGATTAAAGAAAAAATGTATTGGGGGCAGCTTTAGTGAATTTTGTTTTTGATTTAGACGGCACAATTTGTTTCGAAGGAGAACGGATGTCTGAACAAATCGTAAAAGCACTTAATGCAGTGGAAAAAGATGGTCACCGTGTCATCTTTGCATCTGCACGACCCATCCGTGATATGTTGTCTGTCATTCATCCTTTATTTCATGATCATATTTTAATTGGTGGGAACGGAGCATTGGTGGTATCGGAACAAATAATCATTCAATCGAATTCTTTTAATCATTATGACTTTTCACAGATTATGAAGCTACTTAAAAAGCAAAAAGCTACATACTTAATCGATGGTGACTGGAATTATACGTATAACGGTCCTCAAAATCATCCCTTTTTAAAAAATGTCGATTCTCTCAACACAGCACAAAATGTCCCCTTCGAGATTCATGAACACGTTTTTAAAATACTCGTATTAAATGCCAAATCTTTAAAGGGTTTAGAACATTCACTCCAACAGATTGATGTCACCATACATCATCATACGTCTGAAGGAATTTTAGATATCAGCCCTTCCAGTATCAATAAACGCTCTGCTTTACAAGCACTTGGAATTGAGCATGAAGGGTACATCGCTTTTGGGAACGATGCCAATGACATTGAACTGTTTAAAGGCGCACAATATGCCGTCATGATTGGTGCACATAAATCGCTCCGCTTATATGCTGATGATGTTGTGAAGTACACTCCTGAATTAGAGATTTTACTAATAGGACAAATCAGTAAATTAAGTCGCCATTATGCATCTGAACTTACTGCTAAGGTCGAGGTTCTTAACTAATTTTTTATCATTAAATTTTAAAAAAGTAGGATTGTCTACATAAAATGTAGACAATCCTACTTTGAACATCTTCTTAAGATTCAATTTTTCCATGAGAGAACAAATGGTTTTTTCGTCAAAAATAAAATAACCTTGAATTCTCATGAAATGTACTTTTTCCCTTTTACGATAAAAACAGTTTCTACCCGGTTTCGTCCTTTTTTCTTCGCTTTATATAATTGCTGATCCACCTCGTTATAGAAAGGCGAGACATCATAGGAGTCTGAATCTAAGTAACCTGCTCCAATCGAAATCGTTATCCGTTGTGGTAGTGAGAAGTCTGTCTGTTCTACGGTATGACGGAGATGTTCAGAGAAAGCAATGATTTCATCAGGTGACGTTTCTTGAAGAATTATCGCGAACTCTTCTCCTCCAATTCGAATAGGTAGCCCCGAATGAGGAGTAGCGAAGGAAATCACTTCAGCGAGTTTGACCAACACTTGGTCTCCCTTCAAATGTCCATACGTATCGTTGATGCTTTTGAACCGATCAATATCAAGCAATACATATCCAAAAGATTCTTCATTATCCCGTATCATTTGAATCAATTGATTCAATCGTCGTCGATTTGCAAGTCCCGTCATTGGATCCGTTACTGCCATTTCTTCAAAATCGCGCAATATGACCTGTTGGTTTTCTGCAAATGAAAGAATCATAGTACGAATGTTTTCAACTTCTTGATATGGGGATTTGAAATCTCTCGTTTCTTGAATGACTTCATCAATCGGTTTTTTATAATCAAGCAGTGAGAGACGATTCAACGGTTTTGTAATAAAGATAATCAATCCCATCAAAATAAGAAATGAAATTAAAATCAATGGAAACCCGATAGTGGCTGCTTTGATTGCTGTCAGTTGGGCAGGAGCTAGCGCTTTCGAGACAGGTGTCATCGAAATGATTCTCCAATCATTTTGAGGAACTGTTGTATATCCAGCAAATACTTGTTCTCCTGTCTGATCCACCATCGTTCCTTTACCAGGTCTTCCTTTATCAAGATTGATAGTCGCTTGGTTTTTACGTGCATTTGTCCCGATCCAATTGCGATTCTTATGGTAGATATAGGTACCGGTCGAGTCGTAAACGGCTACGTCATATTTATAGTTGCCGTAGGTTTCCTCAAGAAGATGAGTCAAAAAATTTTTTTCGCGCAACCAGACTAACCCATTGAGCATACCGTAATATTTTCCATCCTTGTAAAGTGCTGTCGAAACGATTAACATCAGTTTCTGATTTTTCCCGATATAAGGACTCGAAGTAAAGTTTCGTTTCAATCGCAATCCTAGTCGTACACCTTTCGTATCTACCTTAGTTCCCATTAGCTTCAAGTCAGGAGTATTGGCTTTTCCGATACCATTTTCATCGATGATTGCAATCGAGTTAAAATTAGAATTAGACTTTTTCAAAGTTTGTGCAAGTTCGCTCAATTTTTTTGGATTATCCCAATTGGATAAGATAGTTTCATGATGTGCAAGTAACGTTTGCTGCATCAATAGAAATGTATCATTAGTTAGAGCGCTTAACTTCTTAGCATTCGAATAGTTTTCGTTTATCGTATTCTCCTTTAGTGTTTGTCGATTAATGTAGTAACTCGTAGCAAAAATAGCAATTAATACTACAATCATAGTTACCATTGTTACAGTAATGATCATAAACTTGAGCGGTGGCTTCATTCGTTGTAAATCCTTCCTTTTTCATAACCTTGATGTTATACAAATTATACCAAAAGAAAGAATGATTACTCCAACTAGAAGAGGTTTCGGATACTTTTATTAATATTAAACGTACAAAATGTACACAAAAAATACCTACAATAAAAATGTCCCATAATACACTCTACTCTGTTTACATATTTTCTAGTAAAATAAAGAAAATACTTTGAATACTCTTTCTGATAATGGAGGAGCGATCATATAAATCGTTTTATAAAAACCATTTAAGCAATGATCTCATCCCCTACCAAAACCGCATTGGATTACGTACTCTATCTCCTGTCTTTTACTTTACTATAGTAAATTCTAATATTATTGCTGTGACTTCCATTTCAATGTCATCATTATTATCGTTTCGATCATTAAAGTATATATTCATATGAAAATTAGAACTCTTTTTACTTATTGGAGATATCTTTTTTGACTATCTTCTTAGAATGGAGGAACTATGAAACACTTAAGATGGAGCATATACCTTCTTACTATTCTTTTATTTTTATTTATTTATAATTCATTTTTTAACTATGAATTCGTCCTTTTCATTGCAACCTTTTCGTCTATCCATGTCATGCATTTTTGTGTATTCTTTAGTTTCTTACTCACTTTTTGCTCCATCCTATTAATGTTGAAAATTAGTTCTTCAAATGATAACAAAGCTGTTATCGGTATATTAATTACTCTTGTCTTAAATTTATCGTTTCTACTTATTACAGGAATCATCGATTTTATAGGATCATTGTTGAATTAATTGCTATACATGTTAAAGATAAAAAATGGGAACTATAAAAGATGACTCCGATACAAAACGGAAGTCATCTTCAGGAAAGCTTTAATCGATCAAAATGGTTTTATTAAACTGTTCCAATATTAGGACTCAGAACACGTTATTGTTTTGCATTTAATTTAATATCTTTGTTCTGTCGTTCATTTAATTGATACAGAGTTAAGTTTTTAGTTTTATTCAGCCATCACATTAAATTTCTTAACACGTACTGCATCCTTACACTTTACTTTTTACATAAAAAACAATCATACGATTGTAAGGATTTTTGTCCCACTTTTCATTGTTCACTATCGAAAGATCATTTATTTACTAGAAGACCTTTCCCACCTTTTGTTTGCAACGTGTTTATTCTCGCTACATTTGTAAGAATAGGCTTTGCCTTTTGTATCAGAGTTTGAGTAACTTCTAGATTTAAAGACGCTTTATGGGATGTTTCATTCAGCCATACTTCGTATACATAAACTACATTTTCTTCCTCATCAGAAACACTTACAACATAAATTTCACATTCCTCTAATTTTTCCATTGATTGAGAGGCATTTAGAAGGATATCAATCATTTCTTCTCTTTTATTTTCTGATATAAAGAACTTAGTGAATAAGCAATACTTGGACATACATACCCTCCTTTTGAATTCGAGATATTATTTTACTTTTGAATTTCACATACTTGTATCAGTCTTTTAATTCTTACCTTTTTTCTTTACATCATGGTTTATCATTTATTAAAAAAGATTGATCAAATTAAGAGTTTAGTTAAACTTCTTATTCTCAAACTATCTTCAAACTCCTTCTGTATTCACAGAAAAAATAATTTCTCTCACTTCTTTTCGTCTACCGCTGAAATTTATGAAAAACTTCCAAACATTAGTACATAAGATAAGACCGATCTGAAGAGAATCACGCATCATAAAAAATGCCTCTCATGATAACTGCATGTTCGTGAATTCTTTTTTATCAACACATACTACCTCTAACTGTTCAAAAAAAGCAATACGTGTAAACATTTCGACGTCGAAATGTTTACACGCTACTTTCAGTTAGTATTTGCTTAGTGACTCCTATTGTCTAACCCTAACGTCTATTTCTTATTCCGTATATTTCTTCAAGACGATTGCTGCGTTATGACCACCGAATCCGAACGAGTTGGATAATCCATACTGCATCTCCATTGAGCGAGACGCTTCTACCACATAATCCAGATCGCACATGGGATCTTTGACTTCAAGATTAATCGTCGGTGGAATGATTCCTTTCTGTAAACATTTTGCGAGTGCAATCGCTTCCGCTCCCCCGGCAGCACCAAACATGTGACCCAACATTGATTTGTTCGCCGTCACCGGAAGTGTGTTCGCATGTTCCTCAAACAATTTTTTAATTGCACGTGTCTCAGACTGATCACCGACAATCGTACTTGTCGCATGAGCACTGATCACGTCGATGTCATTTGTCTCGATCCCTGCATGTTGAATGGCACGCTTCATAGCGAGATATGCTCCCTGACCCTCTGGATGGGTCGCCACTATATGATAGGCATCTGAACTTGCCCCGTATCCGACGACTTCCGCATAGATGGACGCTCCTCATTGCTTCGCGTGTGATAACGATTCTAGTATCAAGATGCCTGCACCCTCCGACATTACGAAGCCATCACGTGTCGCGTCAAACGGGCGGCTCGCTTTTGCAGGTGATTCGTTTTTTGTAGACAATGCTGTTGCATTTCCGAAGCTTGCTAATGAAGCCGCAAATATCCTTTTCAAAGTTTACCGTCGTAGTCGATTCTACTTCCCGACGATGAAGATAGGGTATCGCTTAATGCATCGCTTCTTGCCAATCGACCCTAAATTGGTCGTCTTTGAGAGTGGTCTCGGTAAACAATATGCTGACAGCCCACGTTATATTTATGAAGAAATACGAAAACAGGCACTCGGCTATAAAGTTGTCTGGATTTGTAATAAGAAGCTTTATCTCAGTGATCCGGAAGTGACGGTTGTAAAGCGGTTGTCACCAGTCTACTTCTACTACTTGGCAACAGCTAAGTTTTGGGTCAACAATCAGAACTTCCCTCATTATATGACACGACGCAAAGAGACGACGTTTATTCAAACATGGCACGGTACACCACTTAAGAAGATGCTATTTGACTTAGAAGAGATTCATGGGCGGGATGAAGGTTATGTAGATCGTGTAACGAACGCGATTCACCAATGGAGTGTTCTATTGTCACCAAGTCCTTATGCGACAAGTATTTTCAGAAGTGCATTCCGGTTTAAGGGACCGATCATTGAGTCCGGTTATCCACGAAACGACTTATTCTTCTCTAGTGACAAGGAGCAAGTGATTGAACGGATTCGGACGCAACTCCAACTCCCGGAGGATAGGAAGGTCATTCTATATGCACCTACCTTCCGCGATCATCAAGCTCTCAGTAATGGAAAATTCTATTTCGACTATCCATTCGATTTTGACCGTGTCGCAGAAGCAATAGGCGATGAATACATCTTCTTGATCCGGACCCATGTACTCGTCACGAAAAAACCAGCCATCCCTGCACACCATCGTGAGCAATTCATTGATGTAACACATTATCCCGACATCCAGGAGCTTTATTTAGTTACGGATCTCCTTATTACGGATTACTCATCTGTTTTCTTCGACTTTGCCAATATGAATCGACCGATGATGTTTTATGCGTATGATTTAAATTTGTACCGGGATACGCTACGTGGATTTTATTTGGATTATTACACTGAGCTACCAGGACCAATCTTAGAAACGGAAGAAGCATTTCTCGACGCCTTGTCTGATATTTCGAAGATAACGAATAAATATCAGGATCAACTCGATGTCTTCCGAGAAACATATTGCGCGATGGAAGATGGTATGGCAGCATCCCGCATCGTCCATAATTATTTTTAAAAGAATTCGCAGGAACGACCTCAGACGCTCGATTCTACTGAACAAGCGGACGGCAGTTATTCTGTTTAATCATTGGTAATGAGAGTGGTAAACACCTTTTTCAAAAAATCTTTCAACAGGATTTTTATTTTCGAGAATCTGTCAGATATAAAACAAACCCCTGATTAGTGATCAAATATACAATGACACTATTCAGGAGCATTTTTTCTTACACTAATTTTAAGAGATTCGTACCCTTCGCTTTATTTGAATGATGATAAAAAATAGAGTATACATTTCGACGTCGAAATGTATACTCTATTAGAAATAAACTGAAAGTTAGAGATGGATCATCCTTTTGAAAAAAATCCTCTCATGATAGTTCAGAATTTCACCCTTATTTTATGAAAAAGGGGAGGTTATTTTAGATCGATGCTGCGACTTCTTGCAAATTATCAGCTGTTTCGGCAATCGAATCGGCAATGTGACGCATCCCCTCGATTGTTCCTGCGACGTCACTCGTATCTGACGACAACTCACGTACTTGCCGTGAGACGACTTCTGTCTGTTCGGAAATTCTAGAGAAAACATGGACGATTTCTTGCATTTCAGTCGTCGTCTGAACGACTGCACTTTCTGTTTGCCCCATTCGTTTTGATACGACAAGCATCTTTTGTGTAATTTCCTGTGCGATACGAGATGTTTCTGCTGCTGACTGCTTACTTTCTTCTGCCAACTTCCGTACTTCTTGAGCGACGACAGTGAATCCTCTTCCCATCTCCCCTGCTCGCACAGCTTCAATTGAAGCGTTCAAGCTGAGTAGATTCGTTTGGTCAGAAATCGTCGTCACCATCCCGGCAATTCGTTCGATTTCTTCGGAGAGTCGAGATAGTTCTGCCACCTGTTCGGTCGTTTGAGTCAAATCATGAACAACACCTTGAAAATGATGCGTTTTTTCTTCGACAAGTGCCACTCCATCCTCTGCCTCCACAACTGCTTTTGTCAAACGAGCTGAAATCGTGTCGGTCGACATAGAGACACGCTTCGCATGCTGTTCGATTTCTTGGAAATTTGCTGAGGATTCTTCACTCATCGCCGCCAATCCCTCAATCGATCTTTGAACGCCCTCGCCGACTTGACGCTTCGCTAATTCAATTGCTTGTCGCTCTTCTTCGACCTGTCCTTCATACATCGTCATAACGATTTGCTGTTCTAGATTGAACAGTTTACTCGCCGAACGCATAATGCGAACTCGCTCGGCTTCTGGCCAGTCACTATCCTCAATTTTATCACTCAGCACGTTCCATACTTTTTGGAAGGCAGCAACATACCATTTGGTTTGGAGACCAATTTGTACATGCCGGTCAGCAATTCGACGACGAGCTTCTATATAATCCATCGTCACTTCCCCTTCAAACATTTGAAGAATATGTCGAGAGAGCGTCCCTTTCAATCGTTCGAGAGTCGAATGATGCTCAATCAGGCGACGTAAAGAAGGAATACGAATCAGTTCCTCGTAGAACGCATCGACCATACTAGGCATCCACTGAGCTACATCCGTACGAATGACACGTGCCACTTGTAAATCTAACATGCTTAGATCAATCAGGTGCAACTGCTCATCTAAAGAGTTCGGTACTCTCAGAACAGCATGCGTTGCCTCTGCTTCTATCAACGCCTCAAAGTTTACTACGTCTGCTTTTTTAAACCATTTCATTTATTTCTCCCCTTCATTCCCAGTTAGACCTCGCCTTTTATATCGTCGTAACCAATTGGAATTTGAATGGGAATATGCAGAATGATGTGCTTTTCTTTAGGATTAGATAAAACCATTTCATCGTTGATAGGGGAATCATGCCATAGTTACATGATCTCTTATTCCGTCAAAGCTTCGTCTTATTTTAACAATTGAACAAAATCTTTTAGATAAACGTCCCTTGATCCTTTCGCCTCATCTACGGGTAAAGAAGGTCCACTTATTTTTCAACTTGATGTTGGACGGGAGAATACAGTCTAAATAATTGCAGATATAAACATACACCGACGAGAGAAAAAAGGAGAATAATAGTGAAGATACCGAGCGGCTCAATCCATCCAGACATATAGATAGCGAGAGGAGCCAAAGACTTGCCGAGTGTGTTTTGAAGACTATCAGCAGCTAGATACTGGCCTCTAGCCTCCTCAGGAGCATAATGACCAATAAAACTTTGCGTGACAGGCGTACGCATGATCTCCCCTAACGTAAAGATGAGCGTACAGCCAAAGAGGAACCAAATGCTGCTATTCCAGACAATTAAAAATGTACCTCCTCCTGCAAGTAATGTTGAAATGATGAAGAGGCGTTTTTCCGTCCAATGTTTAAGTCGATTTGTCACTGGAAGAATTAAAACAACAAATAAAAGACCATTGAAGCCTACCAACCATCCAAAAATGGATTGACTTGTGAGCTGATAGGAGTCCATCAAGTGCGGTATGAGAGGTTGTTTCGGCACATTCTCTACTACATAAACCGGTAAATAAAGATCAAGTTGCATCACTGGGAAGAGTGAAAATATTCCGGCAATCACGTATAGCAGAAAAATACGATCTTTTAGTATAAGCTGATAGCCGGACCACCGGGACTGAAACGCGTATTTAAGTGGCGTCGTAACATCTTTTTGTTTGGATCGGACAGGTAGGGTTTCATTAACGATGAAATAAATCAGAATGAAGTATAGCAAGAGAACAATTGCACAGGTCCACAACAATAGTTGTCGATATTGAAAAAAGAAGACTGCTCCGATAACAGGTCCTAAAACAGCACCAATATTGTTCACGGTCATAAATGTCGCGTACACTTGTCGCAATTCATCCTTTGGAACCGTATCCGCTACCATCGCTGAACTAGCTGGACGATAAAATGCTGCCCCTATCCCTATTCCAATAAATGCAACGTAATCAATCCAAGGAGAAGATGACACTGCGAATAAAATAAACATGCTCATTTGCATAAATGTTCCGATCAGCATGACAGGTCGTCTTCCTAACGTATCCGCAAAGCTTCCTCCCATTAAACTTCCGACGATACTGAGTAAGGGCGGCAGTGCCATTATTAATCCAGCAGTTTGTAAGCCAAGTCTTTGACCAAAATAGACCGTCAGAAAAGGAAAGTACATCCAAAACAACAGATTAAATAGTCCTTCTCCTATTAGTCTGACTTTCACATTAGAATTCCAAATAATTTTGTTCATAGTAACTCCTCTCATTTAGGGAAGGATTAGCATCTTCCTTTTGTAGCTTTACTATAGAGAAGATAATTATCAAAATATAGACTTATCTTTTGATATGGATTATACTAATATTATGAAAATTAAGTAGAGGAACTGTTATTTGAATTGTGCCTTAAAACGAACGTATGTTTGTTTTTTAATTAATTTTTGCTTCTTTGTTTTTTCTTGTCTCTTAAACATTTTAGATTTTTTACTATATAATTAAATAATAAAGAAACAGTCCCTATCTTTACCTGATAGGGACTGTTTCTTTATTATTTAAACTCCTGGATTCTTTACTTTATCGATCAGAAAAGGCAATGAACCAACTAAGTGAAACAGCAATCTCTAATCCTTCTCTTAGAAGAAAGTATCTAGTACAAATAGAAAAAGAGATTCGTCTATATGACTTCTATTTGAATTTAAGTCTATGAGCTAAAGGTTTCAAATACCTCAACTTCATCATTCTTTTGCGACTCGATCCTAAGCAAATCCTCTAATGTAGAGGATTGAAGTGAGTCGATGAATAAGGAATATGCTTTATCCATTACGTAAGGTATGGCATATCCACCCATATAGCTTTGTTCTGCGTCCGTTGAATGCATCATCTTCTCAAATTGTAAAACGACTTCGCCAACTTTAATAAGAGTGGCTGGTTTCGCTAATTTAAACCCACCACCTCTTCCACGAACGGTATGAAGAAAACCTAACTTACTTAATATCCAAACAATTTTCATCAGATGATTTTCTGAGATGAGTTGAAGTTCTGCTACCTCTTTCACCGTTACCAATCGTGACGGATGTGCTCCGGCAAACAGCAGTGTACGAATCGCATAATCAGTCGATACATTGATTCTCATTACTATCAGGCTCCTTCTTTCATTTATATTGAATCATATATGTTGGTACTTCTAAAAAAAATCATTGTTTTTAATTAGATATAGTTTTACAACTTTTTTATTATAGAATATGTAAAATATCTATTCAAACTTAAATATCTTAATTTTAAGAAGGAATTTGAATGATCGTAACAATATTACAAATACATTCATTAAGTTTTTAACCTTTATTTTGCTTTCGTGATAAAGACTTGAATTCAAAAAAACAAGCCATCTTTTTAGATAGCTTGTCTTTTAATATCATCTTTTGCGAAAAACCCAGTAAGACTGTCCAAGATAATTTAACCCCGTATAGATAATCATCCCAATCAGAATCGCTCCCGTCTCTTGTAGATGAGGCAAGATATAATTAACTACAGACAAACTAAAACGATAGGCAATAAGATAGCTGATAGAAACGACAAACAAAAAGCGTATCCAATAGGACCACCCTCCTGTTTCTTGACGAAAGGTGAAACGACGATTCAACATATAGCTGACCCAAACACCGCATGCATTCCCAATGGCTGTTGCTCCCCAATAACCGGTCTGAAAAAGATGAAAACAAATCAGAGTCACTGTTAGACCAACTAATGTATTGAGGACACCTACTAGTAAGAAACGAAAGAAGGTCATCATTCTCTTTTTTTCTCGACGACATAACGTGGACGCCGTTTGACTTCCTTATAGATTTTACCAATGTACTCTCCTATCAGTCCGATGCCAAGTAATTGAAGCCCCCCTATGAACCAAATCGACATCATCAAAGACGTCCACCCATCCATCGCTTCTCCTTCATACCTGCGATAAAGGGCATAACCGACAAAACCAATTGAGACGACAAGCATGAATAGCGAAACCAAAAATAACAACTTAATCGGACGGACACTAAACGAGGTCACTCCGTCCCAGGCGAGTGCCATCATCTTGCGTAAGGGATATTTTGATTCGCCTGCTGGACGTGCCTGACGTGTATAGGTCACTTCTGCTGTTTGGAAACCAAGCGATGGCACCATTCCCCGCAAAAAGAGATTGCGTTCAGGGTGTGCACAAAGCGTTTCGACGGCTCGTCTACTCATCAAACGATAGTCTGCATGATTGAAAATAGTCTCAACACCCAACCAGTCGATAAAGCGATAAAATCCTTGAGCAGTCGACCGCTTGAACCAGCTATCGGATTGACGATCTTCTCGTACGCCATACACAATATCATTCCCTCTGGAAAATTCACTCAAAAATTGTTCGATTACTTTTACATCATCTTGAAGATCCGCGTCCATTGACACCACACAATCTGCATGGACGTGTCCTTCGACAAGACCTGCGAACAAAGCATTTTGATGTCCTACGTTGTGGGCTAATTTTAATCCCTTAAACCGGCCATCTTTCGCATGTATATCTTCGATTTGTGACCAGGTATCATCCTTACTCCCATCATCTACAAATAAGACAAAAGAATCGTCAGAAATAAGGTGTCGCTCTCGCCATACTGTTAAAAAACGGTGCATCGTATGAATCGTCATTCTTATTACTTCTGTTTCGTTATAGCATGGAATAATTACGCCTAGCGTAGGGGTCGTCATCATTGTCATACCATTACTCCTCCTCGAACGGAATTATTTCCTTGTCTCTATAGTCTCTTGAATACGGTATAACCGAATCTTCCAAGCAGACTGCGGATCTTGAAACGTTTTTTCATACTTCAATCCAATGGCTACAGCATTTTTTATCGATACGGCAGACAAAAGATATGTCGCACCTATTTGCTTCAACTGTGCTGTATTGATGGACAAATTTTGAATCGGAACTTGATGCTCCTTCGTGTATTCATACTCTTTACCGAGCTCAGACGAAAACACATAGACTCGATTTCCCCATGTATCAAAATAACGCTGCAATACATCGCTTTTATCTAGTTCTCCAGCAATCACCTTTCGAAAGGATGTTTTATAACTAAGTGGATAAAAGTTCACATAACCATCTACGGTCTTCATTCCATTGTATTGAGCGATCGCAGGATGCATCCCGATAGAGGCGACCTGGTAGTCTGTTGTAGGTTGGTTGATGAAACGTTTGATGTCAGAGAACTGAGAAGACGCATAAAATGCTTTATAGGATGGATGATGACGATAGAGGAACTCAGGATTCCATAGGAACAAGACAAGGGTTTGTGCGACTAGCAAACAAATCACCCATTTTCGCTTAGCTAGTCTCCACAACCAATCAAGCATCAGGTAAAACAATGCATACCACAACATCGGTTGAAGAAAGTGGAATCGTGAGAAATTAAAAGTTCTGATGAGAGAAACATGTTGTTTTAACGGGTTCCACCCCTCATAGAACCAGAACGCATACCAAAGTGATAAACCAAAAACAAACCACATTAAAGCTCGAATTCGTCTTGCTGCATGATCTTTCTGACGAAATACTAAAAATCCAACGATTAAGAGCGTCAGTAGGATGACAGGCGATTGAACCGCACGATCATGAGTATGACCAAACACTAGATTTTTAAAAATTAACCGAATACTTGCCCAAAACCCGTTGTTCCCTGTCTCGAAGTCATTTCGACTAGTAGGTTCTTCCTCCCACAACATCGAAAAGACCAACCGGTATTCAATTAGTAAGTATAAGAGAATCTGGAGACAATAGGCGATCCAAAATCGGGTATGGAAGCTATGTGCTCGTATCTCCTTCAATGCATGATAAATGGCAAGCACTGCTAAAAAGAAGACGATTCCTAACACAAAGCTCGAATAGAACGAAACCAATAGCAATATGAGCGCACTCGTTTTTATCTTTCGTTCGTTCCAAATATTCCAATAAGCCCACAATAAAAGCGGCATCCCAAGAGTACTCAGCATACCCGAGGGCCAGAATGGTGTCCAAGAAAATAGAACCGCTACCCACAACGCATATGATTTAGGAATATTCCCTTTGGCATAATCACGTAGTAACAAATACATCCCTAAGAAAGCAAAGATTCGCACTATTCCTTGACTGATCACATATGCTGTAAACGGTGAAAACGCTTGATACAGCCAAATGATACCCGTAAATTCACTAACAAAAGCATTTCTCGAGACGACACCACTTAATAAGTCTGGCACATTCGCTTGCAGGCTCGTGTAAATACTATTCGTGTCGACCAATGTTTTATACCACACAATATTTGAGTCTAGGTTATCATGAATCCGGACATGTGCCTGCTCTCCAAGTAAAACCATCGGGGATATGTAAAGACAAGTTAATAGCATCCCTATCAAAATGCGAGTTCTCTCTCTCATCGTCTCTCTCCTTCTTTTACTTTAAGAGATACCTATTTCAGTCTTGGCTTTTATAACTTGCCTATCGAGCTATTCTCTATGTCACTTCTTAACAACAGAACTAATCTTCTTATTATAAAAATGTTTTTAATAGTCGCCCCTCTTTTTAATGTCATTTTTGGTGCTTAATTCCTAATATCTTATTTTTATCGTTACCCTATATTAAAATAAGATAGTCTCTTTTTATTTAGTTTCTTTTTTATTTTATTTATTAGCAAATTCAATAATTAGTTATTCAAAAAACGGCTATTATGTTGAAATATAATTTTCTCATAAAAAAAATAGTGATATCATAAAACGGTCGCATACTCAGGGGGAGAGACAAATGAAACTCACACAATTTACACAACATGCCATCCAAATATTACTGTATTTAGGAGTTTACCAACAAGATTTTAAAAAGATAGAGGATCTTGCAACACATTATAATGTTTCAACGAATCACTTACGTAAGGTAATGCAGTATCTTTCTAAACTTGAATATATAGAAACTAGGCGTGGTCCTCTTGGAGGTATTCGTTTGATTCGTAGTGTTAACCAAATCACTATTGGTCAGCTTGTCCGAGAGTTAGAACCTCTCGATCTAGCTGGAAACTTCGATACACCCTTACCTTCTTTATTTCAAATTAATCGCGAGGGTGAAACAATTTTTGATCAAGCACTTGATGCATTTTTATATCAGCTTGATCAAGTGACATTAGAAGACTTAATCAGGCTTGATCAGAAGCCTATTCATTTTTTAATATTTCCTCCTGATGACTGACTGAAACTAAAGTGGTTATATGAATCAAAAAAGCATATCGCCACTTCGAGAAGTGGTTTCGCAGAAATAATGTAACGCTACTCAAAATAGTTCATATTTTAGAGTATGGATTAATTGCAGTGAAGGAGACTTAAATGAATTATGGACCGCACTAATGGTCGTAATAAAAAGGAGTCCTTTTCTAAACGTTTAACGTTAGAATAAGAACTCCTTTTCTCTAAATCCATCATCTTTTAAAACATAGATCTAAAATAAGCGTTAATAAAATAGACTCCTATTGTTTAACCAAGGGATTAAGAAATTACTTACAACTATAAGCATTTAATAAGACATTTTAAGATGATCATCCAACTCTTTCACTAAGCTTTCGAAAGAAACCTGATCAAGTGTCTTTAGATACGACCTTTGTGCGTCCACCAATGGAACTTGAAGGGTAAATAAAACGTCATTATAGAACGTCTCATTAATCTTAAGAGTAGTCTCATCGTAGAAAACTCTTATAACATCTGCAATTGAGATGTCAAAGAGCTCTTTACCCAACATAACCCCTCCACTTTTACCGCGCATTGTAATTATTATATCGGATTTCCCTAATCTGTGAATGACTTTGATTAAATGGTTGTGAGTAATGCCGCATTGTCTACTGATTTCTTTAATCTTAATGTATTTCGATGGACTAATGTGTTCCTCTCTGGACTTCAAACCTACGTAAAGAACTGCAGTGATTGCATACTTTATCGCTGCGGTTAGTCGCATAGTCGTCCCTCCACTTCTTTTTTTATCATTCATCTAAAGTATTTGGACATTTGATTACAATTTCCTGCTATTAATTCCATTTTTAAAGGTTAAAATCCCTTTTACTCTTTTAAATTTTCCATACAATTTTACTTATAGAAAAGTCTTTAACCATCAATCAATAATTCTCTTTATCCTATAGATTACTTGCTTATGGCAATACGTTTTATAGTGTATATGTTAAAAATTAAATCTTTCATAACTTCATCGGACAAATGCGTTCTTATTTATTTATCAGATCCAACGTTGTGATAAATGAGACTTCAATGATTCTATCGTTTAATTCATCTTTAAAACTATTAATGTAATCACTACTTACATTCATGCCAAGGAATCATAACGTTCCTTACCAAACTTATTACTTTTTTATTTAACGCCAAATAAACTAAAAAGAAGTTATACGAGTTTTTATTTGAAATAGTTAAAATCACTCCATTGAATTTTTGGATATACTTTTCATAAATGCCGTATAAATTTTTGAAGGAAAAAGCTATATTTTTTACATGTATGGGTATAATTAGATAAGAACAACTACCTTATAATTTTTTCGAACTTTTCCTTAAAATAAATATGCAAAATTTATTAGTAAGATGTTTTGAAGTATAAAAGAATGATTATCATTTTAAAATCTATTACATCAAAAAATATTAAGGGAATGGTTTTATGACTCATGAGAATTTTAACGATGAGAAAAAGTATTTTTATTTTTTGCTAACAAAAAAAAGAGGTTAAATTATTTTTCTGTTATTAATAATGATAGAAATGTATCTGAAATTGGACTCCTTGTAGAAAGAGCAGCTTTTAATGGAGACATTGTCTCTATAGCGGCCATTGACTCTTGTCGTATTTTAAATTTTGATGCTTATATCGAAAAAGTTGACTCTTCCCGACATGAGGTACATCTTATTAAATCAAATCTTGAATCGAAATTTCTTTCTTTTAAAAATATATTACACATTAAAGTAAAAAAAATTTAAACTCATTTTTCATAATTTTTGCTAACACTAGACTTTATCATTCACAAAAAGCTTATAGTAATCTTCAGGTACATCTATTCATTATTTAAAAACATGTATAATTTTTATATGTTATATTCTATAAAGATATGAGGTTAATAATATGATTTCTATACCGGTGCATCCTTTATTGAGCGAATTAGAAGAATATGAAAAGCACTACTATAAAAATGATTTAGCAACAGAGAACTGGTCTCATCGACAACTATATAACCATCTCATCCTTAAAAGTAATGAATTCCTTGATTGCGCAGAACAATGCCAGACTATACCTTCTTCATCCATCCAGGAAAGAACAAGGTTTGGGAATTTGGTGTTTTTATACGGGGAAGTTCCATGGGTACATGTAAAGTTTAAAGACGATTTTGATATAAAATCAGAAAGTAACCTGGATTACCCTATTCTCCTAAAGAACGCAAAGCAGCTAGTTGCGCGTATCGATCATCTTAGAACACACCTTCAAAATGTAGATGCTTCAAAAAAAATTTATCATGATGAACTTGGGTGGTTAAATGCACGTGACTGGTTAAAATGGTTAGATATCCATTTACATTATCATTTAAGAAAATAGACTTTTATTTCTTTCTCTATTTATAAGAATTTTTTATTACGATCTATCTCACTAAGTAAACTTTTATCATAAAAAAAGAACGTCCATAACGGACGTTCTCTTTAAGTTGGTTAAGTATTTAATCTTTATTATCAAAGATTTCTGTATTCTCAATACGAATAGAATCTACGATCCCACAGTCGATACAAAATGAGAATACTTTCTGGGCACCTTGAAGCGATCCTTTAGATGGTTTTAGTGGAAAATAGTCTGATGCTTCTTTAAAATTAGTACTTCCACATGATCTACAACTTTTGTTTTCCATTTAAGTAACCTCCATTAAATACTGATTATAAAAACAGTTTAAGCCTTTACTATTTTATCAAGTGTATAGTTCTTGCACTTATCTCTTTTGATGAATTTAACTGATAAGCTGTTAAAATTACATTGTCTCTCCGATTTCGTAATTTATAGGCAACTATCCCATTATTTCGATCATAAGTCTCAAATTTGAGAAGTCGTTTCGAAGATGTTTTTACACTAGTAGAAATATCCGCAATATCTAAAGCCTTCCCCCCTTGTTTTACTTGAAAACTCTCTAACCAAGAAATCATTTCATTTTTCCTTTCTATACTATGATTCTTAAACTTGAACTTGATTAGTAGCAACGGCATAGTATTGTTCTCAACAGGGTTAGGTGGGATCGTTTCAATCGTTTTAATGTAAATACTAAAACGATCACTCGTATAACGCCTGCCATCAAAAAATTCGTTCTGATTCTGATGGGAAAGTTTTTGCATCCTTATTAATTTTTCAGCTCTACTTTTATAGCTTTCTGATTGCGTAAGACTTACACAAAAGGCTACTACAAGAATAAACAACGTTATTGGTCTGACCAGTAGCATACCCTCACTCTTTCGCTTTTTTATTTATGTACATAACTTCTCACTCTTGTTTTTACTGTAGTACAAAAAAGCGTTTTCTTTTTCTCATTACACTTCATACTATCTTTTTGACATAAAATAATCAAACCATTGTACCTTTTGCTACATTAATTGAATCCGACATAATACTTCTTAAGAACTACTATATATAATTTAGAAATAGCCGATAATTGAAGAGAACCTTATAATTAGGAGGAACTAGTTTGAACAGTGTAACCAAGTGGCCATTCCTAATTTTGATAGGAATCAGTTTAATGTTTTGGTATGGGAATATGCTTTATGAAGGATCAGAGTGGATTCGTTTAGCTTTTCTCAACACCATTCAACTTATTATTGGAATAGTGAGTACGTTTTGGATTTTACGCCTATTTAAAAATTCGATTAATTCATTAAAGCAATTTTGGTTCTTTATAAGTATGGGTACTGGTTTATCCTTTATCGGTACTTTAGTTTGGATTATTGACCTCGTTATTACAAAAGAATCGCCAGAAGCCCCCTCACTTTCATATTTACTGTGGGCATTATGCTATATATGTTATTTCATAGGGTTAGTTTATAGGTTGAGAAAAACGTCTATCCAATTTTCAAATATGACTTATTTATTTAATACGATGATATACATGGTGGCAACCACTTCAATTAGCTATTACTATTTGCTTCATCCTTTATACCGTATTGAAGAGCATTCATTAGGAAAAATTATATATACTATTATTTTTCAAATTGCTGATTTAGGCATTTTATTTTTCATCATCACTCTTTTTTATTTAATTCAGTTTAATAAAAAAAATAAGTCTTTAAATTATTTAATCATAGGTCTGTTTCTACAGATACTGGGAGACACAATCTTTGCGCAGATGCTGATTAATGAAACCTATCAAAGCGGAAAATTTGTCGATTTTATTTGGACAATTGCTTTATTATTTATTGGTTGTTCTGCTTATTTCTATAAAGATGAACAGAAGTCAGCGTTTGAACTTAGAACTCCTTTTTTCTCTACAATGAAAAGAGAGTTCCTCTTTCCTTACCTAAGCATTTTAGTTTTATCAGTTTTAATGATGGAAAGTTATGACTGGTCCTTAAATGCCCTTAGTTTTGGATGGATTATGATTTTTCTATTGACCATTGTCAGACAAGGGATTACAACATCAAAGAATAATAAATTAGTATCACAACTTAATGAGGTTGCCTATACAGACATACTTACAAAGTTAGGGAACCGTGCGGCATTTTTAAAAGAAACACAGTACGCAATGGACTCACGTCAACAAGACTTCACTTTTATACTTTTACAAGTAGAAAGATTAAAAATGTTTAACGATGTTTTCGGTCATCAAGTCGGTGAGCAGCTTATTAAAGAGGTCTCCAACCGTCTAAAACATACTATTGGTATGAATGTTAAGTTATATCGTTTCACCGAAGATGAATTTATGATTGTATCATCTAATAAATCTACTGCAGATATTATGTTGTTAAATGAATCTATTTTTGATGTGTTACAACCGACATTTAAAACATCTGATTTTGAATTGAATATCATAGGACACATTGGAATCACACATTATCCGAAACAGAGTATATCCTTGGAAAAAGTCCAACAACATACGGCTGAAGCGCTCTATCAGGCAAAACAGTATGGGAATTATTCCTTTGTTATTTACAACAATGAAATGGAGTCAAATTTGCTGCGTAAATTAGAAATGGAAGCTCACTTAAAGAACGCGATCAAGAATAATCAGCTTTCCGTATATTATCAACCTAAGGTTGATCTCGCCTCCGGATGTATGGTCGGTATGGAAGCATTATTGCGATGGGAACATCCAAAATTCGGTTGGATTTCGCCTGCTGAGTTCATTCCTCTTGCTGAAGAGACTGGTTTAATCAATGAAATCGGAGAATGGGTACTGTATACTGCTGCACATCACAACAAACAGTTACAACGACTTGGATTTAAACCCTTATTGGTTTCAGTGAACGTATCCGCTCTTCAGTTTCAAAACCCTCATTTCTGCAACATGGTGGGAGAAGTCATTACAAAAACTAAGTTGGATCCTGAATGGCTAGAATTAGAGATTACAGAAAGCATTGTTCAAAACATCAAAGAAAGTTTTAATATCTTGCAACAAATAAAATCAATGGGTATAAAAATATCCATTGACGACTTTGGCACAGGTTATTCTTCTTTAAATGTCTTAGAACAGCTTCCTATTGATACCTTAAAGATTGATAAGTCTTTCATCGATCGAATTTCATATAATAATCCTTCACCTATGGTAAAGACAATCATAGAACTGGCATTAAACTTGCAATTAAACGTTGTGGCGGAAGGTATTGAGACAATAGAACAAAGAGAAATTTTACATACGAACGGATGTATGATTGGTCAAGGCTACCTCTTCTCAAGACCTGTTGATTATCAAGCCTTTATAGAATTCCTTACATCTTTTGTACAGTCAAATGTCACGTCGTCCTGATTTAAAATGCATAAGGCAACCGATTCGTACAATCGTTGCTCTATGCATTTTTATAATTTATTATATATCATTGTAATTCCGTGATTTTTGTCGATTTTCGAAACATCTTTACATGTGGTTAAAATCATACACCTATTTTTAGAATGACAATGTCGCCAATAATCTTACACACCTATACTGGTGAGATCAAAGTTAAAAGGAGTACGAGTGGGGTATGTTCAATAGAATTAACCTGCGTTATTTTATTCTCGGATTATATTTACTTAGTTATTATAGCTGGATTTTTGCATTTCCAAACTCCCCTTATCAATCCATAGGAAGTAGTTTTTTTTCAATCGTTGGCCTCTTGATTGCTTTATATTATCTAACTTCGACTCTTTCAAAGACGATAGCTAAGGAGCGTATTTTTTGGTCCCTTATTACGTTAGGCACTTTTTCTTACTTAGTAGCAGAAATTTTATGGGTGATATCAGATACTACATTTGGAAATGAAACAATCTTTGTCAGTTGGCCAGACGTATTCTATCTCTTACAAATTATTTGTATTCTTATCGCTTTGTTTTATAAGATAAAGCATCAAACTAAATTGATCATGCATGTGTCTTTCATGTTTGATTTCTTGATTATTCTCATCATCGCAACAACATTTTTTTGGTATCTTTTGATTTCTCCAGTTCTTACGAGTAGTTCAGCCACGCCCTTAGCTTTTATCATTTCTTTGGCTTATCCGATAGGTGATCTTGGAATGTTAATTGCAGCTATTTTTTTACTATTGCATAAATCGACTCGCCCTCGTACATCTTCTATGATTTTAATCTTATTAGCCGTATGTATACAAGCGACTGCAGATTCTGTCTATCTCTATTTAATTTCTATTGATAATATTCCGGCAGGTAATGTAGTTGATCCACTTTTTATTTTGACTATGCTTTTATTAAGCTTCGCAGGAATAACGAAAATATCGAAATTCGTTATAGATCATCCACCCATTAAGCTGGAGAAACTAAATATTATCCAAGTCTTAATTCCTTATGGGGGAATTATAGTTCTGTTTACTTTCATGATTTTTAACTCGACCAGCTTTGATATCATTTCAGCGGGATGTGGAATATCGATTTGTCTCGTACTCGTCCGACAGATTGTGATTATTCTTGAAAATCAAAAACTTGTCGATAAATATCTTCATCAGGCTAGCGCGTTAGAAGTGAGTGAAGAGCGATATAAATCGCTGTTCGAATATCATCCTCACCCAGTTTGTTCAATGGATTTAAATGGGAAATTTGAAAGTGTAAACGATGCATGTAGTCAGTTATTTAATCTTAGTTCTGATGAGTTAGTCGGTCAGAATAGTCTAGCTTTCGTTGAAAAGAAATCGAAAACAAAAGTGCTTCAAGAACTCGAATATGTTTTCAAAGGATCTCCACGCAGCTATGAAGTCAAAATTCATAACAGTGAAGGAGGAATCATTTGTATGAACCTCACGAACATCCCAATCATTGTACAAAATGAGATTGTTGGTATTTTTGCCATCGGTAAAGATGTTACAGAGGAAAAAAGTATCGAACAACAAGTGAACTATCTCGCTTATCATGACCAGTTAACCGGATTGAGCAATCGGTCTGCCTTTGAAAATCACTTAACTTTTCTCATTGAAGAAACTCTCGAAAAAACAGATTTAAAGATTGCGCTATTTTTCATGGATTTAAATGACTTTAAACATGTTAACGATACGCTTGGTCACGATATTGGAGACCTTTTGTTGCAGGCGGTAGGTAAACGTCTAAAATCTATAGAGAATCAGTTTGAAATGGTCGCACGCCAAGGAGGAGATGAATTTACATTATTGCTTAAAGATATACTAGAACATGACCAATTAAAGCAACGAGCCGACTTAATTCTTACCGTTTTAAAAGCACCTTATTATATTAAAGAGCATACTATACTCTGCCCTCCAAGCATCGGTATTTCCTGTTTTCCGACTGATGCAACAACTACTATAGAAATCATGAAACAAGCAGACTTAGCCATGTATCAAGCGAAAAAGGATCGACAAGGTACATATGTCTTATACAATAATCTCAATCTATCATCTAATCAAAAGTAAATTTACTTTTTTTAGTTTTCAAACACTCATGTTTCAAAAAAATGTCTTTTTATCCCTTTAATGAACATGTATAATTTAATCATGTTATGGATAAGGAGGTTAAAAAGTTGCGTCTTTTTTTGAAAAAACGTGTTGTCTCTGAACATTCCTGGATTCCTCGATCTGATTGGCAACGAACATGTTCACGTCGTAACGTAAAGATGCACATCCGCCCCTATGAAACCTTTATTGGGTTAGCCTACAATAAAGAAGGGCAACTTGTTCAAATCACCAAAAACTCCTTAGCATCAGTGTCTATTTTTTATGTAATGCTCTTGGAAGAAAAAACTACACATTCGAATATTTTGAACCAACAGTCCTCCTTAAGTGTTAAGCAGGGTTCTCTAGAATCTAAGATTGTTGCTAGTGTCTCAGAGTTTGAGCTATTGGAGCTTCATGTAAGAAAAGAAGGGATTGGTGAGAGAGGACTGTTGCTTGAAGCTTTAATTGACGACCTTCAAAGACACTATGATGATTTCTCTATTCGTGGAAGTTATGATCATATCTCGCATTCTGGATTGATTTCTTTAGAATGTTTTTCTCGCTATGGATTTAAATTGGAAAATGGTCAACTAATCTATAAAAAAACATAAAAACGTCTTTTGCCGTGAGTTCCACGAACAAAAGACGTTTTTTAATTAACAGCGCTTTTTAAAGCTTACTGCTAATGGGTAAAGTAATCTCGACTATCGTACCTTTATTCAGTTTAGAACTTATTTCAATTTTTCCATTATGTGCCTCGATGATTTCTTTACAGATGCTAAGACCTAAGCCTGTTCCCCCAATCTTAGGATGAGAACTTGTATGTGCCCGATAAAATTTATCAAAGACTTTTGATTGATCATTCTCGGAAATTCCGATTCCTTTATCTCGAATTTGTATTAGTACATTATCTGAACTCTGCTTCATGCAGATTTCTATAGCTCCACCTTCTGGAGAATATTTTTTAGCATTATAGATGAGATTCGTAAATAACTGTGTCATCTTCTCTTGGTCCGCCTCGATCTCCATTTTTCCCTGTTCGTTTGATTGGACATTCCATATATGGAGCGAGTCCTCCTCACGCTGTACCGTTACTATTTTCTGAATGATTTCAACTAAATCTACCGTATCTATCATGAAAGTTTGTTGATTTGATTCCATACGTTGTATGTCTAAGAAATTATCGACCAACAAAGATAACCTTTGTGTTTCGGAATGTATCGTTTCCAAGTATTTTCTCTGACGTTGCTCCTCATACGATTTAGCCAATAATAATTCTGTAAATCCATAAATCGATGAAAGTGGCGTTCGTAATTCATGTGAAACCGTTGAAATGAGTTCTGATTTTAGTCGATCCACTTCAACTTCATGCGTTACATCCTTTAATACCAACATGATTCCTTTTAGAGATGCATGATAGCGAACTTCTTCCGCATAGATTGTCACTACTTTCGCTCCATCATTCAATGTAACCTGGATATCTTCATGTGGAATCGTATTCGAATAGACTTTATCCATGAAGTTATTAAATTTCTCTTTCTGGTCTATGCGTCTCACCAACAGTTCATCTTCAACATCTAAAGAGATGAGACCACGGATGTTTTTCTTATCATCATTATGTTGACTGTAATCAAATAAATTCAGCAATGCATGGTTGGCAAGTACTTTATTGTTCTCGATATACATCATTGCCTCGCGGATTGAATGAATTAGACTCGTTGTTTTCTCCTTTTCGACTTGCATCTCATCAAACATCCTCATACGTAAAAGCGATAGTGAGATTTGGCGAGCGAAGGACATCATATCCTCTAGTTCACCTGCTTCAAACTGCATTTTATAGCGGGCAAGATAGATACAAGCCAATATTTCACCAGAATCAACATCTAGCACAGGTATAGCAGCCTCGAAGATATAGTACGGATGCGGTAACGGGTGATCTAATGCAACCTGTTTATCAGACTGTGTAATACGTCTTAACAAATTAGCTCGCTCTACAATAGAACCAGGCATTGTTATCTTTTCGATAGCAGTTTCTGTAATACCAAATGAAAAGACTTGCGCCAAATGATCTCTATCATAAAAAATGATAGCTCCAAATTCTGCATGTGTAATGGCTACAAGTTTTTCAATGACCATTTCGTAGGCTGTAAATGTTTCTCGAGCTGCCAAGGTCTCAGTCAATTCATTACGATACTTTAAATGTTGTTCATTTTGAAGCGTGACATTTAATGCTTCTTCGAGTTCTTCTTGCTGAGTATGTAATTCTTCTTGTTGAGCGAGCAGTTCTTCACTTTGCATCTGTAATGCTTCATTATTTAACTGCAAATTCTTTTTTTGTCCGATAATGGAAGCTGACATTTGATTAAATGTTTTAGTAAGTTCCCCTATCTCATCTTGTTCATTTAAAATTGGAATTGGCTCCGTATTCTCTCCTTGAGCCAATCTATCCGTTTCGCGGTTTAAACGTTTCAATTGTCGTGTAAGTCTAGTCGTAAACGGACGCACGAAGAGTAGTGTCAATAGAATTAATATGCCAATATTAATTCCTCCAAGTATTTGAGAAGTATTGACTTGACTCCCTAATTTTTTTTGAGTAGCTTTTTCTTGTTTGTTTATTTCGTTTCGATATGTTGTAAAAGTTGTTTCCATATTCAAAATATTTTCTCGCAAATTTAAAGAGAGATTATTACTATCTGACAATTTCTGATTGTTATTATTTACAGCAGGGGTCAACTTCGACAATGTATTTTGTTGGAGAAAAGGCTCATTGATTTTGCCTTCTTTTTTTTCTTTTACATAATTGATAACGCTTGGTAATACACGATTTGAATAAGATTCATAAAGGAATCTTGTATCATTGGCATAGCTCTCGTCTACCTCAGTTGTAACATTTCGTTTAAACCAACTTGTCTGTTTTTCGATATTTGCTTTTTCTTTAGTGATCTCGTTTAATATAGAAGTTTCACCATAAAGTGCATAACCGCGAACGTCATATTGGAGCATTAACCAAGATTCATGTAAGAGAGTAGCTCTCGTCCGGTGTTCACTCAAAGTATCTAATTGTTTCTCTGAATCCATCACTTGGTTTTTTGTATAAAAATAAATACAAAGGGTAGTTAAAAGTAATGTTATAAATACGATATAAAATGCAAACATGATTTGCCTTCCAATGGTTCGATTCAACCAAATTTTCATTTTTGTTTCCTTTCTCTCACCTACATCAATGACAAATGATTCTCATTGAAATAAATTTCTAAGTATATTTTTAAATTGATTCATCGTCGTAAATTGATATCCAATATTATGTGGACGTTCAAACTGATCACATCTTTAGATAACTAATAGGAGGCTTAGACATGAAGCAATTTCAGTTAAGCGTCACATATCTAAAAACTTGTACCATATTGATGATTGCTGGTTTGATTGGCGTCGCTGGTTTTGGTGTTTCTTTATTACTTGATGGTTTAATGAACAGATTAATTTTTGAAAAACCAGGATATACTTTGTTGATTCTTTATTACCCAGCACTTGGACCCTTTCTTTATTCTTTAATCCACGTTTTGCACATTCTACGATTTCTTTTTTTTGGATATAATCCCGTTTATCCAAATTTATCAATCGATGAAATCCATCAAAACTTCGCTTTTTATTACAACAGGCATAACAATTTGTATGTTCCCCGTATTTTTCTATATTGCTCAAGTCGACGACGCACCTGGAATGATCTTGATCAGCATTGCGTTGATAGTCATTCCATTAGCATTAGGTGCTATCAACATCTGTTGCCAACATATTATAAAAAAAGTTTAACTTTATTAATGAATAAAGTAACCAAAGTTCCTTTATACCATTTTTATGTAGGATAATTATAGATAATTTTAAACTAAAAGAATTATTTAAGATTAAAAATCTGAAAATTTAGTTTGTTCGCATTTATTTAAGACATTTCGGGAATAAATAAATATTCTTTCCATTTACTTTTTTATTTTAACTTATTACGGAGGTGAAAAGATGAATAATATTTGGAATGGAACGTCTTTGAACTTGAACGGCATTCTTGGATCACTCGGCAACTTGCTTGGAGCGATTATCGTCTTCTTGATTGGATGGCTCATTGCCAAGCTGATC
>NZ_WBYY01000012.1:0-33337 GCF_048985645.1 Exiguobacterium sp. A1_3_1
GATCAGCTTGGCAATGAGCCATCCAATCAAGAAAATGATGATCGCTCCAAGCAAGTTGCCGAGTGATCCGAGAATGCCGTTCAAGTTCAACGACGTTCCGTTCCAAATGTTATTCATCCTGCCACACTCCTTCACCTAAATAAAATTATATATTTCTGACACTTCTTTAATTTCCCCAGCTAAAGGATTTATTAAACCCGTGTCCGTACCAGAATGTGGCGTTTTTTGTTTTCAATACAAAAAATGGGATGTTTGCTATATGTGAGGATACACTGCTACAACAATCATTTCGTAAAAAAGCAGTATCGTCTAAATGACGACACTGCCTTATATCAAACGACTTCTTTTTCAGAGAATTGACTGTTGTACAGATCCGCATAAAAACCATCTGCCTCGAGTAATTCTTCATGTGTGCCCTGTTCGATGACACTTCCTTGATTCATGACGAGAATCAAATCGGCATCCTTGATCGTCGAGAGACGATGGGCAATGACGAAGCTTGTCCGTCCCTCCATCAAGCGACGCATTGCTTGCTGGATGAAGACCTCTGTCCGTGTATCCACACTAGATGTCGCTTCATCGAGAATCATGATCGGAGGATCAGCAAGAACGGCCCGAGCAATCGTCAACAACTGTTTTTGACCTTGCGAGATGTTCGAGGCTTCCTCGTTCAAGACCGTATCATACCCGTCCGGCAACGTCCGGATGAAGTGATCAGCGTGCGCCGTTTTGGCTGCGGCGATGATTTCCTCCTCGGTCGCTCCACTCTTACCGTAAGCAAGATTATCCCGGATCGTACCGTTGAAGAGCCACGTATCTTGTAAGACCATCCCGAACGTCGTCCGTAAGTCTTCGCGTGACATCTCGCGGGTATCGATGCCGTCAATCCGAATCGTCCCCCCGTTCAACTCATAAAAGCGCATCAATAGATTGATCATTGTCGTCTTACCGGCACCCGTCGGTCCAACGATTGCGACGGTTTGTCCCGGTGAGACATCGATGTTCATGTCCTCGATCAAGAGATCGGTTCCGTAACCAAAATCAACGTGTTCAAACGCGACCGCCCCTTCAGCCTGCGTAAGACGGTGTGTCGTCACTTCCTTGATTTCTTCTTCTTCGTCCAGTAATTCGAAGACACGTTCCGCTGCTGCGACCGTCGATTGGACAATGTTCGCGATGTTCGCCGTCTGTGTGATCGGTTGCGTGAACTGGCGTGTATAGGTGATGAACGCTTGAATATCCCCGATCGAGATCGCCCGTTGCGTGACGAGAATCCCGCCGACGATACTGATCAAGACGTAACTGATATTCCCGATGAACATCATCATTGGCATGATGATCCCGGAGATGAACTGTGCTTTACGTCCTGCTTCATACAACTCTTCGTTGACGGCATCAAACTGCTCGACCGCTTTGCGTTCATGTCCGAACGCCTTGACGACCGAGTGTCCGGTATACATCTCTTCGACGTGTCCGTTCAATTGTCCAAGCGTCCGTTGTTGATCGGCAAAGTATTTTTGGGACCGTTTCAAAATCGGACGGATCGCAAAAATCGAGACCGGTAATGAGACAAGTGAAATCAATGTCAGAATCGGACTAATCGTCAACATCATGATCAGAATTCCGACGATTGTCACAATTGAGGTGATGAACGATGTCACACTTTGTTGTAACGTACTCCCGATCGTATCAATATCATTCGTCACGCGGCTGAGTGTCTCCCCGTTCGGACGACCATCGTAATATTTCAATGGCAGGCGTTCGAGTTTATGATTGACGTCTTCGCGTAAATCGTAGACTGTTTTTTGAGCGATACCTGACATCAAATACTGTTGCAAGTAATTGAACAGACTACTGATGATATACAGTCCAGCCAGCCAGAGCAGGATTTGTCCGATTTTCGTGAAATCGATCGCTGCTCCCGGTACACCTTGGAACTTCGCATATGCCCCTTCAAACAATTCCGTGATTGCCGTTCCCATGATTTTCGGACCGGCAATCATGAAGACCGTACTGAGGATGGCTGCAAGGAAAACACCAACGAGTGCCGTCCGACGCGGACGCAGATACCGAAGCAGACGACGGAACGTTGCTTTGAAATCCTTTGGTTTTTCTCCGAGCATCATCATATTTCCGCCACCGGGACCACCAGGCGGAGGACCGCCGGCAGGTCGTTTTTTCTCACTCATGCGATTTCCTCCTCTGATAGTTGTGATTTAACGATTTCTTGATAGACGGCATTGTCAGCAAACAATTCATCGTGCGTTCCGATTCCAGCGACTTTCCCTTCATCCAGGACGATGATTTGATCGGCATCGATGACGGTGCTGACACGTTGAGCGACGATCAAGACGGTTGCATCGCGTGTTTCTTCCCGTAACGCTTTTCGAAGTGCCGCATCAGTTTTAAAGTCGAGCGCTGAAAAACTGTCATCAAAGACATATAAATCTGGTCGACGAACGAGGGCTCGCGCAATCGACAACCGTTGTTTTTGCCCACCGGAGACGTTCGACCCACCTTGTTCGATCCGTGCTTCGTAACCGTCCGGCATCCGTTCGATGAAATCGGTCGCTTGTGCGATTTGCGCTGCATGCGCGACTTCTTCGTCTGTCGCGTCCTCTTTCCCGAAGCGAATGTTTTCCGCGATCGTCCCCGTGAACAGTAACGCCTTTTGGGGAACGAAGCCGATTTTCGACCGCAGTTCCTCTTGCGGTACATCCTGGCTATCGACACCGTTGACCCGGATGCTCCCTTCCGTCACGTCATAAAAACGAGGAATCAAATTGACGAGCGTTGATTTACCGGAACCCGTTCCGCCGATCACAGCCGTCACTTCACCTGGTCGTGCCGCAAAGCTGATGTCGGATAAGACAGGTGTCTCAGCTCCTGGGTAACGGAACGTGACACGATCAAAGACGAGCGTTCCTTTTTCACGGTCAGCGGTTTGTGTACCTTCATCTGTCATCGTCGGAGTCATCTCGAGGACTTCATTGATCCGTTTCGCCGAGACGGCTGCCCGCGGAATCATGACGAACATGACCGACGCCATGACGAGCGCGAACATGATTTGCATGACGTACTGGATGAACGCCATTAAGTCCCCGATTTGCATGCCGCCATTATCGATCCGGATGCCCCCGAACCAAATGACACCGACGACCGTCAAGTTCATGACGAGCATCATGACCGGCATCAAGAACGCCATGATTTTATTGACCTTAATCGAGACTTCTGTTAAATCCGCGTTCGCTTTCGTTAACCGAACCTGCTCATCACGTTCCCGGTTAAAAGCACGGATGACACGGATCCCGGTCAAGTTCTCCCGCAAGACGAGGTTCAGACGGTCGAGTCGTTTTTGGACTTTCCCAAACAACGGAACCCCTTTCCACAGGATCAACAGGATTGAAATCACAAGGACCGGCATCGCCGCGACGATGACAAGTGATAGTTTGGCATCTTTTGAGACAGCCATGATCAATCCACCGATGAACATGATCGGCGCACTGACGACCATCCGTAACATCATGATGACGACTTGTTGGACTTGCGTGATGTCGTTCGTCGTCCGTGTAATCAATGACGCCGTTCCGACTTGGTCGAACTCTTGCAGGGAGAACCGTTCAACATGGTTGAAGACTTGGCGACGGATATCCCGTCCGAGTCCCATCGACGCCTTCGATGAATAATAACTGGCGGCAACGGCAGCTAACGCCCCGACACCGGTTATCCCGAGCATGACGGCACCAATTTTCCAGATATACGCGGTATCGCCGGTAACGACGCCTTTATCGATGATGTCCGCCATCAGTGTCGGTAAATACAAATCGGACATCGACTGCGCAAAAACCAAGACGAGCACAGCAAGGACCGCCCATTTATAGACCGTCAACCGTTTGAGTAACTTAATCATCCGAACATCCTCCTTTCAGATCTGGACGTAAAATCTGACCGATTCCCTCAGCAATCACTGCGTGTGTTTCAAGCATTTGTTCAAATACGTCCGAGTCAATCGTCGCAAGCACTTGCTCCAGTTGACGTTGCATCCCCTTCTCTTGTTCCTTGATGTCAGTGACGAATTGCTGACCTTGATCACTAAGCTTTAAGACGACTTCCCGTCGATTGTCGGGATTCGTCTCCCGAATGACCCAGCCCGATTGGACGAGACCTTCAATCGACTGACTGAGGGTACTTTTCGGTAAGTGCGTATGTGCAGCGAGCTCTTTTTGCGAGATCGGTCCACGCGGTGCAATCGTCATCAAGCTATGAAATTGCGGTAAACTGAGTCCGTTTTCCTGTGCCGTCTGGTGTGCTGCCCGGACGAGATGACGCTGGACGTTCCAAAACGACTGCATCATCGCAGTCGAACGGGTCGTTTCCGTTTGATCCATCTTGTTTCGCCTCCTTGTTCCATTTCAAATCGTTCCAAAAGGAACAATTACTTATATGAATTAAATTACTCTGATTATTTTCGATTGTCAACGAAAAGGCAATGTGAAAAATCACATAGTTTTGCTATGCTCAAGGAAGACAAGGAGTGAGCATAGATGAGACATGAAATGGGCTTATTCGAAGAACCGTTTCGTTCAATCGAACAAGGACGAAAGACCGTCGAAATCCGACTAAATGATCCAAAACGACAACAGGTACACGTCGGTGATCAGATTCGGTTCACCCATACGGAAACGAACGAGAAATTACTTGTCCGTGTAACAAAACGACAAGTCTTTCCTGATTTCCGAGCGCTTTATGAACAGATCGCAAACGAAGCTATCGACTGTGTCGGTTGGTCGCTCGACGAACTCGTGACGTCGACTTACTCGATCTATTCACCGGAAGCCGAGCAACAGTACGGGGCACTGGCTCTGACGATCGCATTAGAACCATAAAAAAACGTCTTTTCTACGCTTACAGTAGAAAAGACGTTTTTTCGATTCATTCAGGTTCGACGTGAACATGGATATCGTAGACACCATATTCTTCCGTCAGCGTATCCTCGACACGTGTCGCAATATCGTGCGCCTGATGGATATTCAAGGTGGAGTTGACAAGGATGACGACATCGACGACTTCATTGTTGCCGTAGTTACGTCCTTTGATTGACTTGATCCCTTTGACACCTTCGAGATCGAAGATGACATCTTCATACATCTTCAGCTTCTTCTCATCGAAGCCATCCGTCAGTTCGTGTGACGCTTCCGTAAAGATGTCCCACGCTGTCTTACAGATCAAGAAGCCGACGATGATCGCGGTCACGACATCAAGCCATGGCATGCCGAACTGTGATCCGACGATTCCGATCGTCGTTCCGACACTGACCCACGCATCGGATAGATTATCTTTCGCTGCTGCCATGACGGCTTTGCTTTCAATCTCCTCGGATAACTTCTTATTGTAGCGGTAGACGAAGTACATCACGAGAGCTGAACCGATTCCGACGTATGCTGCGAGAATATCCGGTGACTCCTGTTTGCCTTCAAACAACGTCGAGATCGTATCGATCAAGACTTGAAGACCGACTGCCATCATGATGAAGGAAGCTACGAGCGAGGCAATCGTTTCACTTTTCCAGTGTCCGTATTTGTGATCGTCATCTGCCGGACGTTGTGAAATCCGTAAGCCGATCAAGACAGCGATCGACGCGATGATATCGGTCGCGTTGTTCAAACCATCCGCCCGGAGTGCGGCAGAATCTGCTGTATACCCAATGATTAATTTTAAAGATGATAACAAGATATAGGCTGCGATACTGATCATCGCACCGCGTTCGCCGCGTTTTAGATTATCGTATTTTTGTTGTTCCATTCTCGTCGCCCCCACTTTCTCTGCGATTAGCAAACCTCATCGTACCAGTCGGAAATCGAGTGGGTCTAGAGAAATCATTTTGTTTCGAACTAGGTAATTAACAAATATACAACAATGTTTCCCTATACCAAACCAAATTCAATTGAGTTATGTGGCTCTTTTCAAGAAAATCAGTAGCATTATCTTAAAGAGCAACCAACTTTTTTGACTTGTCAGACTCTTTGACGAACATAATTCGTGCAAGTTCTGAAGGGAATCGGTAGACTAAAGGTACAACACCAAGAGGAGGAGTTCTCACAATGGCAGAATTCATTAAGAGTGAAGAAACATTCAAGGAATTGATTTCAAGTGACGCACCGGTCATCATCAAGTTCGAAGCAGACTGGTGCCCGGACTGCAAACGGATGGATTACTTCATGCCGGACGTCGAGTCACAATTCGACCACTTACCGATCCACACGATCGACAAGGATGAGTTCCCTGAAATCGCATCGAACCACGATGTCATGGGAATCCCAAGCTTGCTCGTCTTCAAAAACAATGAAAAACTGGCGCACTTGCACAGTGCAAATGCTAAAACACCAGAAGAAGTGACAGCCTTCTTAAAGCAAAACTTCAACTAAGCAAAAATAACCTGACGCCGCAGCGTCAGGTTATTTTTTTAACGTTCACACGCGATACCGTCTTTATCCCGGTCGCTCTTCGTGTTTACGTTATACGTCGCAAGGCTCACGTACGCCTTGTACTTTGTTGCTTTGTAGATCGGTTTTCCATTCTTGTCATACCCTGTCCGATTTTTTAGCCCCGCTTTTTTCGCAACGCCGCCTTTGTACGTCTTCTGCATTTCCGTACAGTTTTTAAAGGCTTTTGCTTTCGTTGCCGCTTCACTAGCTGCTGGAACATGGATCAAGGCGAGACTGACGACACCCGCGAGTACAAGCCGACTCCATTTTTTCATAGGGATTCCTCCTTTTTTCAAAAAACAACGATTCGTCTTTTGATTATAAGAGGTTATTTTTAAAAAATGGCTATTTTTTTAGATTTTATATCAATGGTTACATTTTTTGAAATTCAGCGAATATAATGCGGACTAACGAGTTCACCTTTTAAAATTGACGTCGGAATCTTAAATTCGACGATGCCCATATATCCTGGAGCGATACTGTACTCGTCAAACGACAGGACTAATTTGTGATCTGCCGTAATATAAAAGTTTTGTTTTGCGGAAATCTGCTTGAACTGCTCGTCCTCCGGTACATCCGGTGTTCCTTCGACGAAGTAGACTTTCCCTTCATCCGTCTTCATTTGCCGACGCATCTCTTCTTTTAGGTAATCACTGATCGTCGTGATATATCCGTCATCCTTGAACAAAGATGGTAATGTCAGGATGATCTGTTGTTTCTTATCGATCGTATCGTACTGGACGCTTTCTGATGCACTCGCCCTTGTTTCAGTGACGGTTCGACCAATCGACAACAAGTCTTCCGTATCCGTCTTGACGTCATAGCGGCTATCGACGGCAAATGCCCCTTCCTGTCCGTGCGTCTCCTGCTCAAACTTTTCGTAGAGCGCTTGTCCTTCCGCAATATACTTTTCGTTCAATTGTTGCTCGAGTGCCTTGTCCGGTAACGTCACTTGAGGAGCTTTAATATCAGCCGACTGCTGTGTTTTCGTCTCTTTCCAGTCAATCGTCACGATCTCAGTCAGTTGACCAAAAACTGGCACCTTCGCCATCGCGTCCGCAAACGACGCATTACTATTTAATCCACCAACGAATAACGTGATCGCGGCGGCTGTGATCCACACGGAGCGTTTTGTTCGCGAGGGACGCATCCGGCGCTCGACTTGTGCAATCATCTCATCGAGTTCTTTTGGAACCGGTGGTTGTTGGTAAGCTTGTTTCAGATCGTCAAGTTTGTTCGACATCTAACTCATCTCCATTCAATTTCATTTTTAATAAGGTCAATCCTTTATACAGCCGGGACTTGGTCGTGCTTAAATTCAGCTCCAAAATCGTTGCGACGTCTTTTAAGATCAAGTCCTCGAAATAGTGTAAGATGACGACTTCCCGGTACATAACTGGGAGCTCCTCAAGCGCCTGTCGCAAATCGGAATCCGGGTATGTATCTTCTTTTGTCGCGACGAGTTCGATCAGTCGATCCGTATCGTAACTGATACTATGCTGACGCTTCCGGATCGCATCAATCGCTGTTCGTGTCAAAATCTGATAGAACCAGGCTTTCATCCGTTCCTCATCTTCGAGTCGATCGAGCGATTGCAACGCTTTTTGGATGCTGTCCTGAATCACATCCAGACTATCCTGTTCATTTTTCATATAACTGTAGGTCAACCAGTAGAGATTCGGTTTGTATTGCTTTAAAAAACGGACGAATGCTTTTTCCCGTTTTCTCATTTGACGAGAGGTCATAGGCCGCGGCTCCTTTTTTCGATATCGTTCTGTGTATACATCATTAAGACGGGCGAGTCGAGAAAAAAGTTGACGACACAACAAAAAAAGGTGACACAAGGTCACCTTTTCATGGAGCAGACTTCATTAAGATAAGGATAATCAACAGAAACGGAACGATGAAAAGTAATGGAATGCCGACAATCGTGATACATCCAATATCAACCTTTCGCTGTTTTCGGCGTTCACGTTTCCCCGTCCGTTCTTCACGTTCATTTACGGGACTCAACATACAACTCACCTTTTCTACTTAATAATGCAAATGTCGTGATGTATCACTCCACATTTTCACCTGAAGTAAAATGAGCGCGATACCGTATAAGACACTCATGTATAACGAAAATTCACCAAACAGGACATTCGTCCAAGCATTTAATCCAAACAATGGAATGACAAAAATAAAATACAGTAAAAACTCAAGACTCGCTAATAGATCAAACCAAAGTGTCTCTGAAAACATTCCTTCGAGCAACCAGACACTATAAATATACAGTGTCGAAATCAGACCGAACCAAAGATACCTCGCGATTAATCGATACATCTTCTCTTCCTTTATGTAAAACAGCGAGCCGACTAAATAGCCGAACCAGATGACTGAAGCAATGCTTTGCCATCCATTTATCGTTCCGTCGGGATGAAGTATAGCGGACCAACCATTGATGCCAATCATACTCATTAAAATTAACAGAAAGAGCAGTCGATATGGTATGTTCCTTTGACGCATGATATGTTTCCTCCCCAAAGCATAAGTACCTATCTTTTCTTTTACTTAATATTCCATATGATAGGTTTTGTTCCTCTTCCATTTCAATAAATTATTCGTCTCTGTCGTTTAAACCACAACAAGGCAATGGACGTGTCCATTGCCTTGCCTTAGTCATTCCTTCACTTTGAGATTCACATCATCAATCGTTACGTCATGGACAGCGAACGGCGAACCTTCTGCGCGTCCCATCAGGAACTTCAACGCACCTGTATCCGTTTGTTCCATCGTAAAGGTATAGCTATACGTCTTCGGTGTTGTCGTGATTGGCTCGACTTGACTGAAGTAACGCGTGTACGAAGCATTTTCAATCGTCACTTCGATCGGACGCGATACAGTCGACGATGCCGTGAAGCTCAATTCATATGTTTTGCCTTTCGCGAGTGACAAGTTTCCTTGCTCGAGCAAGACACTCCATGGTTCTTGTCCTTCCGCTCCAATCTTTATGCGTGCTGCTTCATTGAAAGCTTCGATAGCGGCTTGCGCATCATAGTGGACGTATGACGACCATGACGTCAATCCGTTTGCAAACGAACCGTTTTTCAGTGGTGACGGATCAACCGGCACCGGTGTCACATCAATCAACTCCACATCATCGAGTGAGATTTTCCCGGCTTGTCCACTGAAGTCAAACACAAGCTGATTGTCGTCTGCCGTTTGTGTAGCCGTGAACGGAATGTCGACAGTCGTTGCTTGTTTCGTCAACGGTACAGTCGTCTGCTTCAATTGCTCTTGTGCCCCAGTGATTTTCACCTGAAGTGATTTCGCTTTTTTCGCACCTGCTGTGAATCGAAGCTGATACACATGCCCAGCTTCTAGTTGAAGTCCCTTCTGCGTTAAACGTGCCGTCGTTTTTTGTCCATGTCCTTCATAACGGAAATCACGTGACTCAGGATTAACAGCCCCTGTCGTCCGCTTGTTACCGTTGAAATGCCAGTACGTCAAACGGTCCATCGCCCCTTGATCGAACGTCCCGTTGTAGACGAGATTCCCGTCCGGTAGTGCCGGTTTTGTTGCATCTTCATCGATGACGCCGCGCGGAATCTGTTCAACACGGACGTTCCCGATCTGAACACCCGCTTTTTCAAGTCCGAGGTTGAACTCAAGACGTGCTGCGAGATCCGTCTCTGCCGCCATATCGAATGTGAACGTATGCCGTTTGACGCTCGGTGTCAGAGCGATCGACTGTTCATTCGAATATTTCGTGTACCCACGCTCTGCTCCACCGCCGACTTTGACCATCATCTTCCGGTCTGCTGTGCTGCTCGCGTCAAAGCTGACTTGGTAACGTCCACCTTGCGCGAGGGATACGTTTTGAATCAACTGATGGGAGTACGTCTGTGAACCAGGCTGATCAATCGTGACGTCCGCCATCCGTTGCCCCTCTTTTTCAATGATCGCAAGACTTCCTTTGCCACCGAAGTCCGGGAGCGTGACGTAGTTCCAGTACAGCGGATTAAACGACTGATTCCCGGTGATCATCGTGACCGGTTGTTCAAATGCTGTGTCGTAGACGAGGTTACCATCGATCGGTTGCTTGGCTCCGTCCGGTAACGTCACGTTTTCGTAGCTCGGTTCGACCGGTTCACGGTACGCTCGATTTTTCAAATCATAGACCCGGACGTAGTCGACTTCCATCTCGGCTGGGAACTTCGTCGTCGCATCGACTTCTCCATCGAACCAACCACCGACCGCGAGATTCATGACGAGATAGAAGTTTTGGTCGAACGGTGCCGGATAACTATAATTCGTCGCTGAGTTCAAGCCTTTACTGTACCAATCGTTTTGTGTTTGATAGAGGTTGCCGTCAACGTACCAACGGAGCTCACCCGGCTCCCACTCGACCGCGTACGTATGCCATTGGTCGATCCGCTGTCCGTCTGGGAAGTGATAGTCTTTCCCCGTGTATTTATTGTTCGGCCAGTTTTCTCCGTAGTGAATCGTTCCGGCGACCTTGTCCGGCTGACTGCCCCAAGCTTCCATGACGTCAATCTCACCGGACGCTGCCCAGGCCCCGTATTTATCTTGCTCCGGTAACATCCAGAACGCAGGCCAAAGCCCTTTTCCGGTCGGCAGCTTCGCTTTGATCTCATAACGACCGTACGTCTTACTGAACAACCCTTTCGTCTTCAGCTTCGCCGACGTGTAATCGTATGTACCGAGATCATCCGTCGTCTTTTCCTGCTTCGCCTTGATGACGAGTTTCCCGTTGCGAATAAACGAGTTATCTTGCTTCGTCGTGTAGTATTGTTTTTCATTGTTGCCCCAACCCGGTGAGACCGGTTGTCCGTTCGCATCCTTGATCCAATTCCCCGTATCATACGTCCATTTCGTCCGGTCGAGTTGTTTTGCCTGAAACTCATCCGACCAGACGAGCTTCCACTTCGTCTCTTTTTTGTCTGCCTTCGCGTCGACCGCTTGACCGCTCAGCAATAAACCGGTCCCGACCGCCAGTGCTACCCATGTCTTCATGTCTGTTTCCTCCTCTTAGTCAAAAAGAGGCAAGGACGAATGCTCGACCTTGCCTCCTTTGTCACGCTTCTTGCGGAATCGTTGCCTTATGTTGCTCGATGACGCCCGCATACCAGTGGGCGCTGTCTTTCCAAATCCGTTCCTGTGTCTCGAAATCGACGTAGAGAATTCCGAAACGCTTATCATAGCCGAAGCTCCACTCGAAGTTGTCGAGCAGTGACCAAAGATAATAGCCTTGGATGTTCATCCCTTCTTCGTTTAAATCAGACACCGCTTGGAGGTGTTGTGCGACGTAATCAATCCGGTTCTGGTCAGCGACGCGACCATCGACCAATTCATCGTCGAATGCCGCACCGTTTTCCGTGATGTAGATTGGTAAATCCGTATACTCGGCACGCAAACGACGAATCAAGTCCTTGAATTCGCTCGGGGCGATATCCCATCCCATACCTGTCTTGTCGTAATCCGAGTACGCATCCTTCTGCAGGAAATCGTTCGCAGCACTGAACTCGACGAGGTTACGGCTGTAGAAGTTGATCCCGAAGAAGTCACATGGGACGGAGATCGTCTCCATGTCGCCTTCTTCGATGAACGCGTAGGAATGGACGTATTTTGAGAACAAGTTCATCATATCGACCGGATACTGACCTTTGAAGACTGGGTCGAGGAACCATCGATTCGCATATCCGTCTGCATTGTTCATGGCCAGCTGATCGTTGACGGAATCCGTCTTCGCATACTTCGGTGCCAAGTTCAACGTGATACCAATCGGTGTGACCGATTTGAATTCACCCTTCAACAGTTCGACTGCTTTTCCGTGCGATAACAACAAGTGGTGCACGGCACGAACGGCTTCGTTCATGTCCGTATGACCTGGTGCATGTTGTCCGAGATGGTAGCTGAGGAACCCGGCACACCATGGTTCATTGTGTGTGATCCACGAGTCGACGATCCCGTCGAGTTCCGTGAAACAAGCACGGGCGAAGTCGAGGAACCAGTCGACCGATGCTCGGTTGACCCAGCCGCCTTCTTCATGTGCCCAAAGTGGTAAGTCCCAGTGGTACAGCGTCACGGCTGGCTTGATGCCTTCTGCCCGCAGACGTGTCGCGAGTTTCTTATAGAACGCCATGCCTTCCGGATTGTAGACCCCTTTTTGTGGGAAGATCCGTGGCCAGGCAATCGAGAAGCGGTACGTGTCGACGCCGAGACGTTTGATGTGCTGGATATCCTCTTCATAACGGTGGTAATGGTCACAAGCGATATCACCGTTATGTTGTTCGAAGACTTTTCCATCCTCATCACAGAAGGCATCCCAGATCGAAGGCGTACGTCCGCCTTCGTTGTGGGCGCCTTCGATCTGATACGACGACGTCGCCGTTCCGAATACGAAGTTCGGTGCAAATTTCATATGTGTAATCTCCTTTAAGCTACTTATTCTTTAACGGCACCTGCCGAGATACTGCTGACGATATATTTCGAGAGGAACAAGAAGGCGATCATGATCGGTACGACAGAAATCGCGATCCCGAGATAGAGCGAGCCTAAGTTCTCTGCGACTTGTGACCCTTTCAAGAAGCCCATCAAGACCGGTAACGTATACTTCTCTGGAGAGAAGAGTAAGACGAGCGGCATGATGTAGTTGTTCCATGAACCAATGAATGTAAAGATCGACATCGTCGCGATCGCCGGCATCATCATCGGCAAAGCGATCGTATGGAAGATCCGGAACTCACTCGCTCCGTCCATCCGTGCTGCCTCGATCAGACTCGGATGCAAGACCGTCTGGACATACTGTCGGACGAAGAAGACCGTGAACGGACTTGCAATCGCCGGAACGATCAAGGGGATATAACTATCGAGCAATCCGAGATTTTTACTTAATTCGTAGAAACCGATCAATCCGAGCTGACCCGGAACCATCATCATGACGAGCATGAAGACGAACATCGCATTCTTCCCTTTGAACTGATAAAAAGCGAATCCGAACGCTGTCAACGCCGAGAAATACCCCGATAAGACAGTGACAAGAACAGCGATGATCAAACTGTTCTTGAAACCGGACCAGATGTTGACGTAAGCGCTGAGTGCCGCGTAGTTCTCAGCGAGCGAGTTCCCCGGAATCAACGAGAATCCGGACAAGACTTCTTCGTTCGAGCGCGTCGCGTTGATGATCATCATCAAAAACGGGATGATACAGGCGATCGTCAAGACGACGAGACCAATATAGATGACACTTTTGCCGAACCAGGCTTTCTTTTGTTTCGGTGGTGGCGTCAACTTGAGCGGGCGTTCGACACGCTCCGGTTGTTCCTCCGTTTGTGGCACGATCCGACGTGCTTCTGCATTTCGTTCCATCGGTCAGGCTCCTTTCGGTGAACGTTCTTTTCGGAACATCCCTTTGAAGACGATGATTGAAAAGACGAGCGTGATGGCAAACAGTCCGTATGCGACAGCAGCGGCGTAGCCATAGTTGTTGTATTTGAAAGCTTGGTTATAGAGATAGAGCACCATCGTGTTCAAGGCACCATCTGGCGCACCGACACCATCCGTAATCAACATCGGGAGGTCGAACAATTGCAGACCACCGATCAACGACGTGATCATGATGTAGAGCAAAATCGGTTTTAAGAGTGGCAACGTGATGCGTGAGAAAATCTGCCAACGTGTTGCCCCGTCAATCAAGGCTGCTTCGAAGTAGTCCTTCGAGATCCCGGATACGCCCGCCATGACGACGATGAACGAGTGACCGAGCCACATCCATGTCAGGATAAGCGAGACGGAAATTTGTGCGGTCACCGGTTGCGTCAACCAGTTGATCGGCTCCGAGATGATTCCGATTTTCATCAACATCATGTTCAGTGAACCATGCTGCCAGTCGAGCAAGATGCCGAACAATAAGGCGACCGAGCTGATCGTGATCAAGTTCGGTAAGTAGAACGTCGCCCGGAAGAAGGCAAGCCCTTTTAATTTCAACTGGAGATCCGAGAACAACAAAGCGAGCAATAAAGCGCCACCGATCTGAAGGATGAAGTTCAGACCCCAAATCTTCAGAGTGTTAAAGAACGCTTCGATGAAGTACGTATCCCCGAGTAACCGCGTATAGTTCGCGAGTCCGACGAGTTGTTCGCCTTCAGCGCCCGTGTAATTCGTGAAGCTGTAATAGAAAGTCAAGGCAACCGGATAGATGCTGAAGATCAAGAAGACGATCCAAAACGGTGCGATGAACAGATACCCATGGCGATCGAGTTTTTTCACAGGTCAAACCCCTTTCTTAAACAAGAAGAGGTGAGGCGAGGATCGCCCCACCTACTCTCCTTATTCCGGTACTTTTACGTCCGGGTACGCGTTTTTGACTTTTTTGTAGAATTCAGCAAGTGCTTCGTCTTTTGATTTTTTACCTTGAACGTATTCCATGACCGATGCACCGTACAATGTATCGAGCTGTTGGTCATACTTCGTAACGATCCCTGGTGTGATCTTGTCTGCTTGATCAAGGAAGAACTCGTAGTTGTTCTGTCCGCCGAGGAACTCATCTTTGAAGTCGGTTTTGATTTTCTCTGTGACGGGTTTGTACGCTAACACGTCACCTGTTTCTTTTGCCCAGTCCGTTAAGAACGCTTCGTCCTGCGTCATCATCTTGACGAAATCATACGCAAGCTTTTGTTTCTTCGAATCTTTGTAGACACCTAACCACGTACCACCCCAGAAGTATGGGCTCGGTCCGCTTGTGACCGCCCAGTCACCCGCTGATTTTTTCGCGTTTTCTTTGAGGACACTGTGAAGACCCCATGTCGGGAGAACGTAAGAGAAGACTTCTGTTTCAGTCTCTTTACCGTTTTCTTTGACTTTGACCGGTTTATCCATGCCTGCGAACCATGATGGTGACCATTCCGGTGCAAGTGCTGTATATTGTTTTGTCCGAAGTTCTTTTGCGTAATCCATGTAATCTTTCTTGTCTTGTGTCAAGACGAGCTCTTGCTTATCGTTGACCCAAGGTTGTGGGTCGTTCCCTTGTGCGAACCAACGGATTGATCCTTCATCCGGGAACATCTTGTAGCCTTTACTCTTCATTTTTTCAGCGACTTCGAAGACGCCGTCCATCGAGTCCATCATGCCGCCGATTTCTTTTGGATCATCTGTGCCGAGGACTTTTTTCGCGATGCTGCGTTTGTAGTAGACGCCACCTGGTGTCGTTTGCCATGACAGCGCACGCACGTTGCCGTCTTTATCTTTTCCCATGTCATAGACGTACGGGATGTAGTCGTCTTTTACTTCGCCTGCGTTAAACGGTTTTTCAGAGAGGTTCGCCCAGTAGCCGGCATCAACCCATTGCTTGAGGAACGCGATCTCGCCTGTGAAGATATCCGGTGCTCCGACGCCACTTTCAAGGGCTGGTTTCAATTTCGTCGGGTAGTCAGCGATCGGTACGATCGTCAATTCGACTTTGACACCGTTTTTCTCTTCGAACTTTTTGATGGGCTCTTTTAACTCATCCGTGAACGACCAGATTTTCAAGACTTCTTTCCCGCCGCTCGTCTTTTCTTCGCTGCTACCTGAACATCCAGCAAGGACGCTTGCTGTTAACGCACCGACTGTTAACACGCTAACTAATTGTTTCTTCATCTCATCTCATCCTTTTGTTAAGTATTCCGCTTGTAAGTAAGCGGTTTCAATTAATTATTCAAAAATACCGAAAGCGCTTTCGGAAAGGCTTTAAAGAAAATTCCCGAAAGCCCTTTCGGAAAAAGTGATAAAAAATGATTTCGAAATCGCTCTCGCTTTTCCTCACTGACAACGAGCGAGAGCGATTCCGAAACAACCATTGTGTTATTCAGGTACTGGACCTGTCGATTGACGAACCATCAAATTGACCGGGATGACATCGCGTGTCGTGACCCGTTTTTTATTGACGATCTGTTCAATCAAGACTGATGCTGCATGCTGACCGATCGTTTCCGTATCTTGTCGGACTGTCGTCAACTTCGGTGTGATGTACTGCGACATGTAGATATCATCGTACCCAACGACTGAGATGTCTTCCGGAATCCGTAACCCGGCTTCATGAATCGCTTCAATCGCACCGATTGCCATTTCATCCCCGGCAACGAAGACCGCTGTCGGTCGTTCAGGTAGTGCCAGCAACTCGTTCATTGCCCGCTTGCCTTCTTCCCCGGAAAAGAATCCACCGTTGACGAGATATCCGCTCGGAATCGGCAAATCAAGTTGTTCCATCGCTTGCTGATAGCCTTCAATCCGCGCTCTTCCGGCATCTGTCGACGTATCCCCCGCAATGTGGGCAATCAACCGATGACCGAGTTCGTGCAGATGATTGACGGCAAGTGTTCCACCGGTAATGTTATCCGAGTAGACGACACTACAATCAGCACTGTCCATATCGACGACGACGATTGGAATCGTACTTTGAATCAATTCTTGGACGTGTTGATCCATCTGATCGGAACAGATGACGACGATGCCGTCGACTGCTCGGTGTCGGAAATGCTCGAGGTAGCTCATGTCGCGATTGCGTAAATTCCGCGATGCGAAGATGAGATCATACCCTTGTTGCTCTGTTGCTTTTCGGAAACTTTCAATGATCGCGTTGAAGAACGGATGCATCATTCCGACGCCATGTGCTTCCGAGAACATGACACCGATCGTCCACGAACGTTTCGTCGAGAGCGACTGGGCGTGCGCGTTCGGTAAGTATCCCATCTCGGCTGCTGCCTGGACGATTTTTGCTTTCGTCTTTTCGCTGACATCCGAATAATTATTTAAGGCTTTTGAGACCGTTGTAATCGAAAAACCGGTCATCTTCGCTAAATCATAAATTGTTCCCATGCTACTCACTCCATTTCACCGAAAGCGCTTTCGATAAATTTAGTATACGAAGTCTCTCTGGAAGTTGCAACCTATTTTTTTATAAATATCAGAAAATATGAAAACGTTATCATTAATACTCGATTCACTTCGAAAAGAGTTCGATTTTTCTTTTAATACGAACAAATGTTTGGTATACTTAAAAAAACACACTTCGCTTTTTTAGAGAGGAGCTTTCCCATGCCAATCAATCCGTATCTCGTCTTTAACGGCAACACGCGTGAGGCACTGACGTTCTATGCACACGTTTTCGGTCAAGAACTACCGGAGATCATGGAGTTCGGACCCGGTCCCGGTCCTGACGGTCAGCCCTACCCTGAAGAGATGCAGTCACTGGTTCTACATGCTGAACTGATCGTTCATGGTACCCGCTTAATGTTCTCAGACGCAATGCCGCATGATCCGGTCACGATTGGTCAGAATGTTACCTTGGCACTCCACTTATCTGACGTGGATCTGTTACAGAAGACATTTGATCAACTCGCAAAAGACGGCACCGTCATCATGCCGATCCAAAAGACATTCTGGAGTGAAGCGTACGGAATCGTCGAAGATACGTTTGGTGTCCAGTGGCAAGTCAATCACGTAGTGAGTGAAGTGTCGGTGTAACCTTTAAACTCCTCGAGAACTCGAGGAGTTTATTTTTAGTCTATCAAGCCATGGTATACTTTGAAAAAAAGGGTTAGAAGGAGCGAATCACATGATATCGATGACGTTGCGACAACAACTCGTTCAAGCGATTAACGTACACGTGCATGCTCATTTTATTATCTTATTCGGCTCCGGAGCTACGGGAAACATGACAGACGATAGTGATCTGGATATCGCTTATTTAAGTGACCACCCCCTCTCCGCCTACGATCGATTTTTATTGGCCGGTCAATTAGCACGACTCGCTGGTCGTGAAGTTGATCTCGTCGATATAAAACAGATTGATCCGATTTTGACGATGCAAATCTTCACAGAAGGTTTAGTCATCGACTGTCAAAATCCGAATGAGCTGACACGACAACAAATGCGTGCATATAGCATGTATGCTGCCTTTTCTGAGGAGAGGGCTCCAATCGTACAGTCAATCAAAGATCAGGGGAGTGTTTTTTAATATGAACGATGTGTTGTTAAATAAGATAGCGACCATTGAACGTTGTTTATTAAGAATACAGGACGTCTACCAGAACGAACCTAGTCATTTAAAGGATTACACCAAACAAGATAGTATCATTTTGAACATCCAGCGTGCATGTGAGGCAAGTATCGATATCGCCATGCATCTAGTTCGAACACGGAAGCTTGGTCTACCTAAATCGAGTCGTGATGGATTTCACCTGCTCGAGGAAGCTCAGCTCATCGACGCTTCACTGGCTACTAGTCTCATGAACATGGTCGGATTTCGTAACATTGCAGTACATGACTATCAATCACTGAATCTAGACATTCTTCAAGCAATATTAGATCGTCATCTTAATGATTTTTTGACATTCACTCGAACTGTCATTGAACTAGAAGATTGATTCGCTACGAAGCTTTTTTATAAGTAAAGGCGATTCCGTAAATTGGAATCGCCTTTTGTTTAGCTATCGCTTAAAGAGTGAAATGCATACTTGGCTGAATTAACGGCTCCAACTAGTATTGTCTTATGTATGTGGAAAATTCTCCATTTTCACACACCTCCCTATTGTAATGTAGCCAAACAAAATAGAGTGATCTTTCAAATGTTTCTACAGGTTCAAAGCAATTTACAGGAATGGTTGATGATTTAAAGTATGTCATAGGCGTTGAAGAAGGAGCGTACTTTATGGATATCCAAACCTTTATCTATTTAGAGAATGAACAGAATCATGTGAACATCACAGAACAAGATCGCATTTAAGTATACATTCAGCAAAAAGAGGATTGGTTAGAAGATGGCTTTTTAAATCTAGACGGTACGATTTCTTTTACCCAGAATGGAATCATACAAGGAGCCGATCACTCAGACGAACTTGCACCACTATGGCAGTACTATGCAGACGCTTTGAAAAACTGTCTAGAGGATGGATCTGCTATATTCTATTAGCCGAACACACCTATTGAAGTGTGTTTGAAAAAAGTAAATAACAATCAATTTTCATTAACCATTGATCAAGAAGAAGCTGTCTATAATACACTAGATTTCATTCAAGCTTTTAAACAAGCAGCTCTATCTTTTCATCAGCTCGTCGAGGTTATTTCTGACCGAAAATACGAGGATGATTTACTCGAAAAAATCGAGAACTTGTCATAATGATAAAAGGCGATTCCGTGACTTGGAATCGCCTTTTAGTTAGCTCTCGCTTAAAGAAGTCGAACGCACAGTTGACTGAATCAACTGCTTTAACCAGAGTTGTCTTGCTTCTACTGAAAAATCTTCATTTCCGAATCTCTCTACTCTAAACGGAAGCATTTCTAACAACTGACGCTCCAGTTCTTGCCGTGCCTGTAAAATCGTAATCGTCCCTTCCACTCCTGATAAAGAGCGATTTACACCATATGCTTGCTCAGTGTAATAGGATACGAATCCGTCCGCCCATTCTGTCGGACGCTCGTTTAATGCTTTACGGAAGCTTCGTTCTACATCTGGTTGATCAACATAGATTAGAACAGGATGGAGCGGCGTAATGATCGTCGCTATGCGTTCAATATATGCTCGCAACGTCGCTTCCGGTAGATCGTATTTTATGAGCCCCATCGTCAATGGATTTTGTAAGAAACAGCACTCAAAAACATATGTTGTATCCGTCGTTAACGCTTGAGCGACGAATTCTTCCCACTTTTTAAAGATCAATGACTGATGTAACTCAAATGGTAGTTCATAGATATCTCTTGCTTGCAGAAACGCAAGTGCTGCTTCAGGAATATCCATTTCTGACTGCCACTGGCGATATGATACCAGCACGTAGTCATTGAACACCTCAGCAAATCGTAAGACATCGAGTGAAGCGTATTTACTTTGAAAGTCTATCCATTCATTCATCGTTAAGTAAGCGACACTCTCATAATCTGCAGGATGGTTGAGATCTCCTTCGATATGAAGACGCGTTTTGATTTGTTCCTTTTGAAATAGACGAGTTAATGCTTCAGCTGTTGTTGTTTTGCCCGAGCCTGGGAGTCCTTCGATAAGAAATAATCTTTTGGTCATAAAAGCCCTCTTTCAGTTAAAAAAGTATTAAATCATCATCCAATTATTTTTATAGTTTGTAGTATGGTAAATTAACAATATAATTGTTGCGATGTAAAGAATTTCAAAATACTGTGAGGTGCTTTTATTGGGTTGGAAATTAGATATTGCAGAAGCACAGGAAAGTTATTTATCGGAAAGCGATTTATGGCGTCTAACACAGCAATTCTTAATGCATTCAACTCATACAACTACCTATAAACATATTTTGATGAAAGCATTATTAGAGTCGACTGCTGAAACTGACGAGACAGGAAAAATCACTTTTTTAGAAATATCTAAGCATGTTTCAAAAATTTACTGGAATCTAGTCATTACACATGGATTGCGTCAGGTTAATGTAAAAAATGGACAAAGTTCTGTAGAGAAGATTTTAATAGATTTTCAAGAAACACATTGTATACCTTCAAACTGGAACTTTGAAAAATTATCTACAGCTCATCAAAACGAGTTAATTAAACTTATTAATATCGTCTACAAAAAGTATGTCTATGGTTCATTTTACTCGTCATTTGATGGAACAATTTATTCTTTTAATAAGAAGGAAGAATGGATTAAACTTGTACCTAGTTATCTAGTTTTCTTCGAAAAGTACAAGCGTATCTTAATGAACATTACAAATTATCAGCTATCTATATTCTTAGAAAAGTATAATTCTAGTCATTTAATGAAAAACATATTAAGTAAAGTCGAATTTGTATCAGCAAGACATTCTTTAGCTGAGTTTAAAAATATACTATTGCTCCATGGTCAAACTACTTGTTTTTATTGTCATAAAACATTACAAAAAGTACACGTAGATCATTTTATCCCGTGGTCTTACACTCAAAATGATGTACTTTGGAATTTTGTATTGTCCTGTCCCACTTGTAACACAAGTAAAAATAATAAAATTGCACAAAAAGATTTTTTGTACAGCTTGATAGATCGAAATGAACAATTAAATGCTGTAATTCATATGAGAAACTATACCGAAAATAAGCTGAAATATACTTACGAATATGCCATTCAAAACGGATTTAAAATATGGACTCCAAATAGAACCTACTAATTATTGATTTTTTTGGTATACAAAATATAAGTAGGTTCTTACTTCTTTTAGAGATGATCTTTAAATAACTTTTCTGTAACTAAACGATCTCTATAGTTTTGTAACGATTCTTCATTCTTAAATTCATATAACAATTCGATGTAACGGTCTATTGCATTGCTTCCACTGTTTTTGATGAGTGTTTCATATAAATGAGACACTCCGCCAGCAGCGTAGTTTTCAATTCTCTGTAACTCTTCTTTCCCAGGTTCAACTTCTCCAAACTCATCATAAATAATAGAATTAATAAGTAATTCGTCATCAATTGAAAAAACAGATTCATTAAAAGACTCAGCATTTTTACCTCTTTTAAACGCAATCACTTTACCGGTTTCACGTCCAATCATTAATCCAGCCATAAAAATATCTTTAAACGTGTTGAAAAATCCAAATTCTCCTTCGCGATGTAACTCATCGTATTCATGTTGTTGTTCTAAACTTCGTGATAGTCGCATGTTAAATTCGTCCTTCCACTATTTGTGTAAACTCTAATGCATTATCCTCAATGTAGTGTAAGGTGTATTCTTTTCCTGCATGTTTGCTTAATTGATTTTCCACCTCACCATCCCATTGAGAAGTTGAAACTATAACAATTACTTGATCAGATAATTGGTGTATACCTTCTGCTACTCGTTTTCTATGATCAGCATCTAATGCCCCAAATGGAGAATCCATTACAAGAGGATACACAGCTTTCATATTTGCACCTTTTATCTGGAAATCACTATTAGGTTTTTCAGCTTTTTTACGCTGCATATCAACAATGGCACCAATAAATGCAAGACTCGTTAATTGTCCCTCGCCTTGTGACATCCCTACTTCCTCATGACTGTTATCGGTAACAATTAGTTCATAATCACTAGTCATAGTAACGTTATAATTTTTCCGAAGAAACTTAGAAAACACTTCTTTTATTTGAAAAGCAAGACGTTTTCTAACGTCTTCTTCTTGAAATTCTAAAAGACGACTAATTACTTTTTCGAACTTCATAGATGTATTTAAACTGTTTTGAAGATTTAACTCTTTTAAATTCTCCCTTTCTTTTTTAGCTATTTGTTTTTCAAATAAGTCTACTTTCATATTTAATTCTTCACGTTGTTTTTCATAATACATAATCATTGCTCTTTGCTCTTGAATTGAATGCTCAAGTTGAGTAAATTTCTTTTGTAAATCAATTAATTCTGGATTGTTTTTTGATCCTTTATTAACATTAAGTTCGGCAATCTCTTGTTGAACCGTAACGATATCTTTCAGTTGTTGATTTCTTTGATTTGAATATACACGTACTTGCTCAAATATATTTTTCCTTTTTTCTTTAATTCCATTCATTTTTTTATTTAAGACCTGTATCCCATTATACTGTGAATAAGCAGAAGACGTTCTTAAATGCGCAATATGCTCTTTTTCATGTTCTGAGATTGGTCGACCACAAATACAGAATTCCTCTTTTTCTAATTTTTCTAGAAATTCTTTATCTAAATACGACTCAAGGCGATCGTCATTTTCAGATTTATTTTCAATTTGTTGAATAAGGGAAAGCGACATGACAAGATGACCATTACTACTTAAGAGCTTCGCTAATTCATTTTCAATAGAAACTAGTGCTTTCTGCAGACGTTCTAGCTCTTTTTTCTTGGAATCATACTCGATTTGTAGCGCTCCAATTTCTGCATCTGCCTGAAGTTTTTCATCAACTACTTTAATTTCTTCTTGTAACGCTACGATATTACTTCTAGCATCTGAAAGCCTATTTATTAATTTTTCTTTTTCATCATTTAGCTCATTTCTATTAATTATTAGCTCTTGATATTCACCTCCATTTTTTTTGGCTAGCTCTTCTTGAAAGTTTTTTTTCGCACTTTGTAAATGTTTTTTTGCTGCTACAAATAAATCCAGACCCATCATTAATTTTATTGATTCCTTAATTTCGTTTTTCGCTCGTTGCTTACCCAAGTTGTCAATTCTTTCACCATCGAAAAAGAAAAATGAACTCAGCTTTTGCGGAATAATTTTATCAATTGTATCAGAAACACTTTTAATTATTTCTCCTTCACCTGATTCATTGATTCTTTTCAAAAGTACTTCTGTTTTTTTGGAAGGAAGATAAGCAGTACCATCAAACTTATGATTTAAAAATCGTTCAATCTCAAATTGATGACTTCCATCTTCAAAATATAGCTTTACTGAAGTAGTTATCTCAGCCACACCTGTTAGCGAAGACTCTCGTACAAATCTTCTATTGATTACTTCATGGGAATTAGGTAAATTTAACGGTTTACCATACAAAACCCATAGAAAAGCATTGATTAGCGCTGTTTTTCCTGAACCGTTTTCGCCATGTATAACGGTTACGTTATCAGTTTCACCGTAAGCAAAACTAATAGATTGCTGACCATAATATTGTCGAAAATTATTTAGTATTAGTTTTTTAATGATCATCAGTTATACAACCCTTTCAAAAGACGTACAATTTCTCCAACAACATCTCCGTTTGATCCACTCTTAGTACTTAAATAAGCGTCTTCAAGATTTAAAATTTTTGAAAAAGTCAATTTTTCTTCTATAGTAAAATCTCGAAGTTCTTCTTCTAATACATCTTGCAAAGTTTTTGATTCCTCCATTAATTTTCCCTCTTTTCTCATAGATGTTGTAAGCTATATAAATTTTTTAATTTAAGTAAAGACTGCGAAGCTTTGGGACCATTGATAGCAAGCGAAGCAAATTCTTGAACTCTCTTTAATTCCTTTTCTAGTAATCCTCGCTCAATATTAAAATCTGTATCTGACAACTGATTTGTATCTGAAATTTCCTGAGAAATAACAATAAAATCATGTAAAATAGCAAACTCCTTACCTTTTGCTTTTCTTAATACTCGCCCTCTTCGTTGAATAAATTCTTTTGGATTTGAGCTACTAGCTAAAATATAGGCAGTTCGAGTATTAGGAATATCAACGCCTTCGTCTAAACATCTAATAGCAACTAATGTTTCGATATCCCCATTATCAAACTGATTCAACAATTCACGCCTTTGCTTATTATCTTCTTGAGATGTATAACTGCTACTGTAAATACCTAATCGTTTACCCATCATTTGAATCAGTCGATCTACTTGTCGTTCCCCTTCTTTCTTTTGGTCACCACAGTAAACTATCGTATGTCTTAATTCTCCTGCATCTTTTTGCTCTTTTAAAAGTTTTTCAAGTAATTCTTCCTTATTCTGAGCGCTGTTAACTAAACGAGCACGCTTTATTAAAAGTTGCTCTAAATATTCATTTTTATGATCGTCACCTTGAGCAGCAAATAATTTCGCGATTTTTCTACTCAATACCATGTACTCCTCGCGCTCATTTTCAGTTAACACTACAATATGTGGATGATAGTAATATGGCGTTAAATATCCCGCCTGAATAGCATCACTCAATTCATATTTAAAAATAGGTTCGCCTCCAAAATACGAAAAAATAGCTTCCGTTCCTTCATCATCGTTCCATCGACGGGGCGTCGCAGACAATGCGAGACGATATTTAAAATGATTTGGTAATGAATTAATTGATCTTGATGTTCCAATATTATGAGCCTCATCGACAATAATTAGACTCTCTGTTGAAAGTCTTTTTAGTTGGAGTTGAACATCTTTTGACATTTTTAGAGTCTGCATGGTCGTAATGAAACACAACACGTCTTGATTACCGATATTGTATTGAGTGATTTCACTACTAGTTAAATCAAACCATTGACTTCGATTTTGATAAATACGTATTGGTTGTAGGCCAAATTCAACGGCATTTTTCGCCCACTGATCCACTAAATCAATTAATGGACAAACTATGATAATTGCTAAGCGCTTTTTATTATTAAATAATCTATTAGCAGCTGATAGCGCTGTCAGCGTTTTACCTGTACCAGTAGCCATTTCAAATAATCCCTTGTAATCATTCTCTTCCCAACTCGTTATGGCTTGCCTTTGATAGGGATGAAGATTTAACCATTTTGGAATTTCGTAAGACATTGGTTGCATAATTTTCTCAACTCCATCATCAGAAAGAAAATTTTTGTTATACTTTGATTGTAATCTTTTTAGCAAATAATTGTTATTTTTTCTATTGTTAGTGCCTGTAAATAATAAATTTAACTTTATATAAGGAGTAAGTAATATGAGTGAGAGTACTTTTGATTTTTTAAAAGAATATAATGAAGATGCATTAGCATTAGCGCTCGATATGGAAAGGCAATACCACATTGATCCCGATGCAGCGTTAACATATTCACGTAAGTTTATTGAAGAACTTGCGAAGGATTTGATTTGGAGAACAAAATTAACTAGGGGCTCTGTTCCTTTGATAGAGATGATTCGTTTAATTCAAGGAGCACACGTTCTTTCTAGTAAATCAATCGATGATTTGCATTATGTAAGAAAACTTGGAAATAGCGCTGCTCACAGTTCTTCCACTGAAAGTAGCATTCATTTGCCACGTGTTCACAAGGCAATGTTTGATATTGCAGTAGACTATGCTACTCGACACTTTGACGTACCTAATCTTCCACACTATACGTTACCTAGAATCCCTTCTTTGGCTTCGTCTCAAATGGATGAGAAAAGCGTAAAGGATATTTTGATGAAATTACTCGGAGATAATGGTTTGACTGTTGCACCTGTAGTGGCTCCTAAAGATACTCAATTGACTGAAGAAGCGATGCGTCCTGCTATTCGTTATTTAATAAATAGCGATATTCAAGATAACTATCTTTATACCTATATTTCTCGCTTACAAGAAACATCTAAAGATGCCGTAGAGAATGGTAACGATCCATTGGGTGAACTCAGTGATTATTTACACGTTGATCGTAAAATCCAATTAGAACTTGTCGAGAAATTAAAGACTACTTCTGAAAAACAACTTATTTTACTATGCGGAAATGTGGGTGATGGTAAATCCCATTTGCTAAGTTTCGTTCAGAAAAAATATCCTGATCTTCTTTCTGATTATACAATTTATAATGATGCCACAGAAAGTTTTGATCCCACCAAAAATGCTGTAGAAACACTATTCGAACGCCTAAAAGATTTTTCTGATCAACGTTTACAAGATAATTTAAATTCTTCGAAAATGATTCTTGCAATCAATATTGGAATGCTTGCTAAATTTCTTGATTATTCAAATGAAGACTCTGAATATACTTATTCATCACTTAAAGATTTTGTAGATCAAACGAATGTATTGAAGCCAGGGACTACCTCAAACGTTCTTTCACAATCATTTACGCTATTTAGTTTTTTAAGCTACCAACCTTATGAATTAACAGAGGATGGACCAAAGTCAGCTTTTTATTCAATGTTACTTGAAAAAATCTGTTCTGATACTCCAAATAATCCTTTTTATGATGCATATCGAATAGATCGAGAAAACGAAATTGATACAATTTTACATCGTAATTATGCATTGTTGAGCCAAAAAAATATTCAAGATCAAATTGTACAAGTCTTAATTGAATTAATTGTAAAACATCATGTTTTGATTTCAGTGCGAAACTTCTTTAATTTAATTTCTGATCTATTAATTCCTGTTAACTGGAATGAGTTAAAGCAGGTTACTGTCAAACCATCTATTATGCTCGAGAACGGTTTACCCGAACAATTATTCAATCGTCCAGAGCGTTCTAATTTGCTAAATCAAATTGCTAAGCTTGATCCGCTAAGAACGCGTCATCGTGAGATTGATGACCTCTTCCTTTCTCTTTATACAGGAGGAGAAATTGATGAAATTATAGAGCACTTAGACGAAAATGCTCAATCTTTTTATTCACCCGATCAAGTGGACAGTATACAAGAATGGACGGGGCAGCTGATTCGACTAATGGTTTTAAGTAATCCAGAATTCGCAAAAAAAATTCTAGATTCAGTCTATCAAAATTATCTGCAATTCCTTTATCAATACAATAAAGGCGATACACGACGTTTACAGCCTTTATATGAAATTAGTAGTTCCGCTTACTATAAGTGGTTTGGATCTCCGAAGCCATTTTACGTTTATACAAAAAAAATCACTAAGCGTCATCGTATTGCATTTAAAGCGGAAATCGAGGGGAATCCATCAAATATTAAATCTAGTACGGAAACTATTCTAAGTAAATTTAGTTCAACTATACTTTTAGATTTTAATAAAAAAGGTGACGAAAATAACCTTGCTAAACTAGAAATTGATTATCCACTATTTCAATTGTTTATGGACATTCAAGATGGTTATCGTCCTACTAAAGAAGACGATCACCGCTCAATAAAATTTCTAGAATTTGCCGAAAAAATTCACGAAATGTGTACCTCGTCTTCAGAAATAATGATTGTAACGGAAGATTCTAAACAAGCATATTTACTAAATCAAGATCGTTTTGGAACACGAAGCTTCAGACATATGGGAACTGCGGAGGACTAACATGGAATTACTAAGAGGAGTTATTGAAAAAAAGGTTATCACACGAACAAAGAGAGAGTTAAATGCGTTTCGCCAGATGTTTCCATTTAACACTCACGTTTCAAAACTAAAAGCCGATGAGACATTTAAAGAAAACTGGACAAATGAGTTTGCATCTTTCGCACGCTTAATTAGTGGCTATAAAGCTGATTATTCAGTTGACGATCAAGTGGTAGATTTTGAGCCTCTTTTAAATGAAATGTCTATTGAGACTGAAGATGAAGATGAATTTGTTGCATTATTAAATGAATTGTTAGTTACAGGCGAAACAAAACAACAGCTTCAACATCCAAACATGTTACTTCATTTGGAGAGTGCCGAAATAAAAAATCGTGTTTTCAAAATTTCAGATTATCTTTACGATTTATGTAAAGAAAATGCTCTACTGCAAGATTTATTTAAAGCAAACAAACAAAATAATGTTCTACAAAATATTTTCTCTGAGTTGAAGCCTGAACTAGAGCCAATAGATAAAAAACCGTCTTCTTTTGATCATAAATTGCCTTGGATAGGTGATTTATTTGCTGACGATTTATTATTTTTAAGAAAACATCCTGATTTCTTTGTAAAGTATGCTGACTTAGTTGCATACTACTATACCTTCTTTTTGCTAAGCCAGAATGTTGTTAAGCTATCTTTACTCGAACATGCTGATTATAAGCAGAATACTGTTGAGCCTCTTTATTTTACGTTGGATTGGGAATCTACTGTTTCAAGCAGACGTGATGCGGTTCGAAAAGGATTTAAATACTTAGACGAAATGTCTACTAAGCTATTTAGCACGCAACTTACGTTAGCTCAATTAAGTTGTAACACAGAAAACTCAGAGTTAGAAAAAATGATGGATTTTCCAACTCTCAAATCAATATTTGATCAATTATCAAGCCAAGAGCAAGAAAAATGGATACAAGAGGTAGACACGCAAGCTGAATCCATCATCGAAACATCTAAGCTTCAGCATAAAATTACGCAGAGTTCAACATTTTTAGACTCAGTCAAACAATTGATTTATGTTATGGAAGTATCTTCTCCTGAATCTGCTCAAAAGCGTTACGGTAGCGGCATAACAGAAATCGCAAAAGTACGACTGGTAAAACAACGTGGTAGAAACGGAAATGTATTATCGCTCAATCAAGAAGTTCTGACTATGTTCCTCATAGTAATTGTTCGATCTTCAAAAATGCGTCTTCAAGATGTTTATGTCGAACTCGAAAGGCGCGGTATTTTCTTAGATCGATATAGCCGTGTTGAATTTGAAAATACACTAGAAAGAATGAGCTTACTTATAAAAATGAGCGATAGCGGGGAGGCACAGTATGTCAAATCAATTTTATGATTATTTATCACTGCATATTAATGACTATTTCATTAAAAATCCACCTAACAGTGGAGACAAATTTTTCATTCGCTTTGACCATCAAGAAGAGGTTACACAATTTTTATCATCTATAAAAAATAAGATATCAGCAGATTTTTTAAGCCCTTTTGAATACACGCATGAAGGACAAAGTTCCTTCCATTCGTATTCGATTCAGTATGGGGACACAAAATTAATTTTAGCCGCTCAAAGTTCTTCTGTTACTGCTGACTATTTAGTATTACTTCGAAATCTAGTAAGTCAGCAACAAGAACATTGGCAAAATACAGCGCTCCTGATGATACTTCCTCAACAGCTGGATAGTATTGAAGGGGGTAGTCGCAATTTGCAAAAACAAGGAATGCCACTTCATGTAAAATCTCTTATCCAGTCTTTAAAAAACGATGTAGAACATAAACTTTTTAATGAGTCAGATCAAGCCCTAATGTCTTATTACTTATCTCAGTTTATCGAAGACCATGGAGATAGTGGAAATGTAAACTTTATGGATTTTGAACCTATTCTTGATGTTTTAGCAAAAGGAAAAGTTGCAACGAGTGATTACGAAAAGTTAGGTTTTTTTAAAGACGATTTAACTCAGTACGTAGGAACAAGAAATATTGAATTACGACTTAAAGAAAACCAAGAACTTTATCAAATCATTCAAGATTATCATCTTTATAATGTAGAAAAAGTTCTCGATCGAAAATTTACTCCTGAAGGACAAAAAAAATTGAAGGCTGATGGTTGGAAAGATTTAAGTTATTCTCAAGTTAATTCATATATTGAACAAACAAAGAAAAAGTTTGAGTTAATAAATTCGTCAGCTAAACAAAACAATAAAAAGTTAAGTCTCTGGGAAGTACCTAAAAGTAGTTCAGCTGCTGGTCGGAAACATCGTCATATAATTATTTTTAATCCAGAAGCGCTAGAACAAATCACTCTCACTTTGGAATTCAATATTGATGGTGATCACAAAATGCCTAAAAGTATTAAGTCCTCTGGAGCTAGTTATAAAAACATCTCCGGTAAGGCAAATGTTTCTTTTGAACACAGTGGTAAAAAATTAAAAGTACTTTTAAACGACTTAGAACACCAGCCTTTTCATGTCCATACTGAATACACTCATGTTCGTGGTTTAAAAAACAATTTCTATATAACTATTCTTCCTTTTGACGAAGAATTAATTTCTAATTACAAAGCATCTTATTCTAATGGTTGGACAAACGACCATCCTTATCTTTCTTTAGAAGACTCAGAAGGTCAAATACGTATTGGGAATCCTAATTTTTCACATCCTGAAGAACATACTATAACGAGCTCTAAAGAAACAATTAAAGTGCATAAAGAGACGAACGCAGCATTCTCTTTCGATCCTGACTTAATGGATGGCAATCAAGTTCTAAAGGTGAATTTGCAAGTCGAGGAATTTAATCCGATCGAATTACTAATTTCTGATTTACCTAATAAACCTCACCCAATCACTGGTACTCGACTTTGGCAAATGAAACGAGAGAAAGCATCTTCTGTTATTGTTTCAGGAAAACGCCTAATCATTGGAAATGAACAGTTCTATGATCATGCTGAATACCGTCAGTTTATTCATTACGAAACTCGCTGGATTGAAGAAAGCATGTTCACCGGTATTATTCAAAACGGAGAACTTTTTGCTAATGAAGATTATGAAGTACAAAATCTTCCTTTACGAGAGGCATATAATCGCTTTGTTAATTATTTTAAAGGACTCAATAGTGTTCCTTTTTATGAAAAAATTGATGAAAATTATCTAAGTGTGGCAGTTCCTTATTTGAACGCCTATACTCATTTTGTTGAAAATCTTAGCTCAGATACTAAATTAATGGAAGATGGACTGGGTACCGATCGTCTAGGAACTATTTATTCAGTCGATCAAAATCAAGTGTTCTTGACGCCCTTTCATCCATTAAATGTTGCTTATCAAATTGAACTCTACAATCAGCTACAGAGCACACATGTAAATTACTCTATCATTAATCGATTACGACCTGACGCCCTTCTACCGATACTCAGTTATCAACCTGACGGAAGAAATCAGCAGTGGTACAAGCCTGAAAGCCAGAACATAGCTCCTGAATGGATTACGTATAAACCAATTGATGAACTTGCTATCGTCGACGCAGAAAAATTCTTAGACAAAGTCATATTCGATAAAATGAATCAATTCATTAATCATTTCGACTTTTTATTTAATACCGAAACAAAAGCTTCTTTAAAGTTGAATGTTATTGAGATATCAAGTGGACAACCGATTCTAAAAGGCATTGTTTCTTGGATGTTCAAACAAATAGAAAAATATGGTGTGGATCGTTTAATCCCTGTAGAGGTTCGTCTATATAATCAGCATTATGAACCTGGACACAAGGACTTGGATGATTTTTCACAGTATGATTTCTTCAATGATCTTGAGCATCAATTTGATGATCTTCGGTCCCTTATGAAGAGAAGTAGTAATTATCTCTTTGAAGATTTAATTCAAATCGTTCGCTCTCACTTAAAGTTTTATCGATTTAATCAAAGTAGTAAATTTGAATATGCACACATCAGCTTTTACAAAATGCGTGGAAAAGAGAGCATCTATCCAGATCGAGCAGATAATATGAAGACTGGAATGGCCTTAGGCGGGCTTTATTCTACTTTGTCCGCTACAATTAATAAAAGCTCTTATTTGAGCGGATTCGGAACAAAGTTGTATCCTATTGAGGAACAAGAGACACTTGCAAAGGTCGCATATGCAGTAAATGAATTTAATTTCAATATGCGTGATGCAGGAAATAATCCTTACTCAAAAGGAACTGTTGCAGTCTCCTCTATGAAGGTCTTACCAGATGATACTTTTACTGAAATTTACGAGCAATCTCATTGGGTAACCTTCATTGAGCCTACAGTCGACCTAGGATACTTTCATGGAAATAAAAACGTAGATCAAGACTTGCTTGTCATTCATTATAGCGACCAGTACACTTCATCATTCCGTTACGATGCTATCACGGTTACTAATAAAGCAGGCCAATACCAATCCATCGTAAAAGAGTTTTTCAAGGCGAATCCGATGATTCATCATGAACCAACTGATCAACACATTGTACAAGCTATCAAAGCCTTTAATACCATTAATGGTGAGTGGCTCCTTGAAATGATTAGAAGAGGAATAGAAAGTCCTGATAAACGAAAGCACTTCAGTCGAGAGAAATTTAGTATTCTTTCAGCTGTTCGATACGCACTTGCTCTATTTGATCACCCTTCTATTACATGGGTTCCTATTTCACTTGAAGAAGTTCTTCGAGTTGCTGGTGCCGCTGGATTTACCCGTGATAGTGTATTCTCAGCCAAATCGTTAAATCGATCTGGAACTCATTCTGATGATTTACTTTTAATTGGTCTCGAAGAATCTGTTAGTGGATTAAAACTTCACTTTTTCCCTATTGAAGTAAAGATTGGTATAAATGATGACAGTGTGATCAAAAAAGCAATTGAGCAAATCCAGCATACAAAAGATTTATTCCGTACCAATCTTTATAATCGTGCCGATGATACTTTTGAAAACGATTATTATCGCCTCTTTTTCGCTCAACTCTTTTTAACAAATGCTAAAAAGATTCATGAAAGTGATCTTTGGCCAGAACGAAATAATTATGATTTTGAAAAACATCGTCAACCAGTTATTACAGCGTTGCTCAAAGGAGACTTCATAATTGATGATTCACTTGAATCACACCTTGGAGACGGAATTGTCCTTTCCTTTAAACAAGACGTTCCGAACGCTTCTCTCGTTAAAGGTGAAGACCTGTCTCTTATACACAT
>NZ_WBYY01000013.1:0-32246 GCF_048985645.1 Exiguobacterium sp. A1_3_1
GTGTTATATTTGCGCATCAGCCGAAGAATCCGTTTATGGTTGATCGGGAAACCGAGGGTAGCGAACACCTCCATGTACAGCCTCCGATAACCGACTTTGCCTTTGTGGCTATCATGGATTTTCTTGAGGAGTGTCGCATCTAGATAATCATGCTCTTCCCGAAGGGAATCCGCCTCGGCACGGTTCAACCAAGCGTAATAGCCACTGCGGCTCACTCCGGCAATCTCACATAGTGGGCAGACGAGATTCTTAAACTGTGCGATGCGGATGACGGTGTTGATGGCCTGATATTTCTCTGCTGGTGTCAGTTCGTACGTTTCGCCTGCCCCTCTAACTGCTCTAGCTTTTTTAAGAGCTCGTTCTCTGCCGTCAGGTATTTGATCCGTGCCTCTGCCTTCGCCAACCGTCTCTCCATCGACTCGTCTGTCTTCGAGCGTCCGCCTCCCAGAGCCTTTCCACGTTTGTCGTTCCGAAGACCCTCCTCTCTGTCATTTCGGAACGTTTGACGCCAGCGAATCAACGCGGAATGCGCTTTTCGTTTCCCGATCACCGTCAGGTCGAATCCAGCCTCCGTGAAGATTTGTTGAGGTCCTTTTCCTTCAATATTCTCACGTACAGCTTTGACCTTGAACTCGGCCGTGTACTGGATTGAACGTTCTGATACGGAAGCGACGTTCGGATTTTCTTCGAGCTGGTTGATTTGAGTCATAGTGAAGGTGATTTTACTCATGGTTGTTTCTCCCGTCTGAATGAATAGGTTCATTATAGCGATTCGTATGCACACGAAAAACCCCGAATGATACACTTTTTTATAAGTGTTTATCATTCGGGGTTCAGTTCATAATCGGATTAAGTCATTTTTTGATTTATTTTGAATGAGAATAGCTTGGTTATATTTTTAATATGAGTACAAAAACTTGATCTGACATTTGTTGAAAGACTTTATACATTAATAAATAAGAAAAAGTAGATGTAATAGGTTGTATATGTTCTACTATAAACTTCTTTCTACAATATCAGCTGATAATAAAATGAAGGGAAGATGTTAATTTATGCTTATCGGTAAACGGTTAGAAGAACAAGAAATTAAATTTATTCTACATGACATCAAAGAAAATAAGAAGTTAAAAAATCTAATTGAAGAAATGAATCATAAACAAAAATTTGAATTTAATCCTCAAGAAGTAAAAGTCATTCAAGCAATTGAGTTTGATGCGAAAAAAGAAGAAGATGTTGTAACTGCAAAATCGATTTATTTTGAAGTAGCCAGCAATGTAAAGATTCGTTATATTACTCGATATCGAAATAATGATTTATCGACTCAAAATGACTTTTTTGTAGGTGAATATTATAACGAAGATAATGATGAAGTTACATTGAATAATTATACTGCTCGAAGCGAAAATTATATTAAGTTTTCAGAATCGACTTTTGATCAAGAATTAATCGCCTTGTATAAAGAAAAAAATGATAAAGAAGAAAGTGAGTTTCCTTTTTATCAAGATTATGTACCTGGAATGTTAAATGGAGATGTAGAGGCAAATGGTGTTTTTGATGGCTGTTTAGCTGGAGGTTATATTTGGTGTGGTCAAGCTTGTGGTGGTTCGTCAGCTTGTACTTCAACTAAAAAAGGAATCAATGGACTAGATAATTGCTGTAAAACACATGATTGCTGTTATACAAAACGAGGTGTAAGTTACCCTAACTGTTACTGTGATCAAAGATTATGTGACTGTGCTCAAGCAGCAGGTAAAACATTTAATACACCTGTAGTAGAAGCAGTAATGTGCTTTGTTTGCTAATAAAAAAAAGGAGAAGGAGATAAAAAAATGGAAAAGAATAAAAATGATGTAGAGGCTTTAGTATCAAGTAACGGAATTTCTATCGCTATTGGAGATAGAGTGGTCAATGGAACAAAAATGAATTTTACAAACGGTCTGGCACGAATCTCTGCTAAGAATACAAGTTCAAATGCAGTAATGGGTGTTCATATTGTAGACGTGGCAGGATTCGATGAACCAGTTAAAGAGTGGTTTTTGCAGCCAGGGCAATCGTTAAATCAGTCAAATATTAAAGTTAAAAAGGATTATTTGTATCTTCGATTGACAAGTTACAGTCAAAATGCGACAGGTCATGCTACATTGACTAAACTGTAAAAAATAAAAATTTCTCAAATTAATTAATCGAATGAATATAAATATAAATCCTAGTATTAGTGGTCATCTAATGTACTAGGATTTATATTTAATAAAATATTACAGGATTCCTAAAAATCCTAAAATTGATAATACAAATAGAAGTAAAAGAATACCCATTGCTATAAAAGCAAGATTTTTTCCGATACCTTTTTTACTAAACATAGCAGTTAATAAAGCTAACAGCATACCACCAATTAAATAATTTGTTCCCCAAAATCCGTTGACTGGAAGTACGCTAAATGTAATTAAAGTAAAAATAATTATCCCAATAGAAATCCACCCAAGATTTTTTGTCATGATGAAACCTCCTTTTATTACTAAATTAATTTTAGTATTTAGTATATAGTAACACATAAGTGTAAAAATAAAGGTTATACTATTTGAATTATTTAAGAAGATGATTATTTTTTACTAATTAATATTTCTTATGAATAGGACTAAAATATCGATATTCCATAAAAAAAGAATTTCGTGAAATGGTGCTTCTTTAAAAATTTTGATTAATGAGTAGAGTAAAAAAACCTTTAATTTACTAACACGACAATTTTATATAAATCCCAAATTTAGATTTTTTCGAAACACTTTTAAAATGTAGTAACTAAACTGAACTTTAGAGTTTAGAAAAAGTATTTGAATTGATTTAAGCTGCCATTAAGATGACTTCGGTATTGTACCGGAGTCATCTTTTGTCGTTTCCATTATTTTCGTTCGTTACTGTAATAATCAATAGATGCAACAATCATAGTTATACTTCATCGAGATTAGCTACTAATTACTAATCGAAACATCTTTAAAGCACCCAAAGAATACTTGGATCAGGACATTATTCAGTCAGTTTTCTGTATGCGACATGTATATAAACATTCCAACTCATGAATGAGTGATTAATAAGCAGGATAGGTATTTGAACTTCATTGGAATGTATTATGAATTGCGAGTAGCATATATTCTCGTGTAGTCATTCTACGAGTATATTCCTTGTATGATGCAGGTTTCATATAAAAGTTTGTAGATTCATAATATGCCATCATTTCAAGGGTGCGGAATCTTTCAAATAAGAGAGATAAACTACTTGGATAAAGTCAATACGAAGATAAGTGTTGTCTATAGCAAATATCTTACTATTTCTCTGACCGAGCTGATGGTTTGAGTCGTTTGATCCACTCTCAGTGTTATATGTCGCTATAGACATTTTATGCAAAATGCTCTGCCTACGGATCTTCATCGCATTCTTCAAGCAAGGAGAAATATGCCAGTGCCAAATAATTCTTGCGATTGACCTTAATGAGCATATACAGAGCCTTGGCAATCGGTTAAATGATTGCCTTCGTAAAAAATATAATGGTCATATAGTGATCACACGTCATTATTTTAAATTCTTCATTTCTCTTTTAAAACCATAAATTTGTTCTTTGCTGTAAGGTACTTAGTTCGTACTTCAGATTTCCCAAGGCTTCATCCGATGGAAGCTTCCTTTTTCGGTTAACGTCAAAGTTGAATCTTTCACATTTATCATTAAAACTCTTTTATCCATATATAAATTGTAGTGAACCATACTTTCACTACTTCGTTTGTTGTTTACTTAGCAATCATGTTACAGGGTAAAGAACAAATTGTATCGGCGCTTACCAACTGGATTCGAAAGTATCGCTCGAATTTTAAATTCTCCTTTGAAAACTTGCGATCTGATATGAAGGCGATGTGGAAAGTTGTTTGCGTTGATCTGTATTAATGATAAATCTGTTCATGGATAGTTCTCCTATTTAAACTGAGTAACTATAATATATCGATAACTTTAACTAACGTTTTAATTAAGGGGCCACTGCTTATTGATTAGTTTAACTTTACAGCTGATGTGTCACTTTTTACTTTTTGAGAGCTTAAATAATAAATTGAAGAAGATGATTATTTCTGCGAAGAATTTATTAACAAAAATTTTCATATCATAAAAAACATAAATAAAATAAAAATACATAATTATTTAATTTAATTCCAATAAAAAGTTGTTATAAGGCTTCTTAATACCTCTTTATAGGTTATTAAAGGCAATTTATGGAGGTTATTAATTGGCTAAAAAAGATTATGTGTCACCAAGTGTGTTGTCTGTAGGAATCGAAACAAAATGGCAAAAAGGATTCTACGGAGAAGGAATAGTCATTGCAGTTTTAGATACCGGTTGTGACGTGATGAACTTAGATCTGAAAGACAGAATGATTGATGGATATAATTTCACCGAAGAGTTCAATGGAGATACAAATAATTATGGAGATACAAATGGTCATGGATCACATGTAGCTGGAATAATTGCAGGATCTAACAATAATTATGGCATTCAAGGTATTGCTCCCAAAGTATCTTTACTGATAGTAAAGGTGTTAAATGGTAGTGGAAAAGGTTCACTTGAACTTCTTTCTGAAGGACTAAAATATGCAATGAATTGGCGAGGTGATAATAATGAACGTGTCAAGATTATTTCTCTATCATTAGGAGTTCGAAAGTACGATAAAAAGCTACATGATCTTATCAAACAAGTTGATAAAAAAGGAATAACTGTTGTTGCAGCAGCTGGAAACGATGGTGATGGAGATTTGACTACGATGGAATATCGATATCCTGCTTCTTTTAAAGAAGTGATTTCAGTTGGTGCAATTGATGAATCAATTAAAAATATAGCTGATTTTTCAAATTCAAATGAATATGTAGATGTATATGCTCCAGGAGTAAATATCTATTCGAACTCTTTGAATAATGAATTTATCGAAATGAGTGGTACTTCAATGGCAGTTCCTTTTGTAGCTGGATCTTTAGCAATTTTAATTGAGGAATATGAGAAAAAAGCTACTAGATCTATTTCTACAAAAGAAGTATTCGAAATTTTGATGAGTCACACAACTATAGAGTTTATCGAGAAGACAATGATTAAATCTTTAAATTTAGAAAAGTAATAAATTGGAGGTGGCTTTGTGAAAGAGACAAGTGAGTTGATTTTAAAATGCTTTTGTGAAAGTCGAAAAACACAAGCTTTTTTCTCAAAATGCTTAAGTGAAAATTTAAGCGAAACTGAAAGAAGTTTCATTATTGAGCTCATAAAAGATTCAAGTAACTTATCTGAAAAGATTAGCAACTACTGTAAAGAATAATATTTTTTCGTTAATATGAGAACATACGTTTTTATTTCTTTGGGGGAAACTATGGATAAAGATAGATTAAACGATTTAGATGAGAAAATAGGTGAATTTTTTGATGCTAATCAAGAGTTTTTAAATAACAAAATTATTAAAAATTTTTTGAATAACATCGAAAATCAAGAGCTTTTACTAAATGTTATTGAGAATCCAAATGAGAATAATAAAAATAAAATTGATGAATCGTTCAAAAAATTTTATTTTAACGTTCGATTTATCTCATTTATATCTCAGACTATATACTTTAGTGCAATTAATTTTGATAAGAAAATAAGACTTGTAAATAGTAGATTTCCGTTGATCGCTGATTCTAATTTAAAAGAAGATGATCAATTATCAATTAAAGATTTAATAGTTGATGATAAGGCCCATATCGATATTGAACAAATAATAAATGATGAGAATTTAGAAAAATATGTCGGAGACGAGAAATTACTACAGGCAATTCTTCTACTAACAGAAACTCAAAAAAAAAATCATTAGTTTATCCTACATTGATGGACTATCAGATACTGAAATCGCTAGAAAGCTCAACAAGTCTCAGCAGACTGTATCAAAAACTAGAAAAAAAGCGCTAGAAAACATACATTCTCATTTAAATTTAGTTGAAAGGAGAACACTTGAATGACGGTAATTGAGTTACCACAATGGATTTCAATACTTGGAAATTTTGGATTTCCTATAGTGATTACTATGTATCTATTCATGAGATTTGAAAAGAAAATTGAAAATCTTGAAGTCGTAATTAGTCAACTATCAAGCGTAATACAGACGCATAAAAAGGATTGATTAAAATGGATCTATACGAATTAGTATCGAAATCAAAAAATGATGATCTTGCTCTTGAAAAAATCATTACTATGTTTGAACCCAAAATAAAAAAATCTTTGTCACTCACGACAAATCAGAATAAAGATGATCTCTCACAAGAACTGAAGTATAAATTAATAACCTCGATTAAACAGTACGATGTAAATTCAACTCCAGGATTTTGGGAGATTTATAATAAATCAAAAAAAGAAGTAGTTTAATTAAAAAGGAGAAAAATAAAAATGAAAATTACAGTATATACATCTGAAAATTGTACGTTTTGTAAATTGCAAAAGGAATTTATGTTAGAGAAAGGATTAAATTACACTAATGTCAACATTTATGAGAGTAAAGAAAAGTTTGATGCATTTAAATCAGAGGATGGAATAGGTACTCCATTAACGATTGTTGAAAAAGACAATGGTGAGAAAGTAAAAATTCATGGATTTAATTTATTAGAAATCGAAAAGCAATTACAGCTGAGCGATAATAATTAATTTTCATACTTCGTGTAAGAAAAATCATGAAGGAGTTTCAGATTGAACTTTAGGTACTATATGAAATTGATGTGTGCTCGTTGATTATGATTTTATAAAATGATTCTGATTTTGTATAGAAATCATTTTAATTTTATAATTCATGTTTAGAGTTCCTATAAAAATGAGCTTCAAATAAGTCGTTCTCAAGAAAAAAATGTAAGTTCAATAAAAGCACCCTTGACGTTTCAAGCTGATATGAGATGGCTTCGGTATTGTACCGGAGTCATCTTTTGTAGTTTCCATTGTATTGTAATAATCAATGTAAGCATCGACCATGGCACAAACCTCATCGAGGTCAGATACTAATTTATAATCGACATAATCTTTCAAGTGCCCAAAGAACGACTTCATCTGGGTATTATCCAGGCAGTTTTTCTCTACGAGATATGGATTGAAGCATTCCCATCTTAACTTATACGTGTTTGATAAGCAGAATGCGTATAATGGAATCCTTGATTGGAAGGTATCATGGCTTCTAGCGAACATTCGCTTGGAGTCGTTCTGCGAATTTATTCGTTGTATGAAGGGCGGGTTCCGTATGGAAGCTTGTAGATACATGATGTGCCATCATTCCACGTCGCTCACTCCATAAATGCGATATATCTTCCACCACCGTTTTAACGCTTAGTTCTTCGTTTGCTTACCAATCATGCCCAGGCCAAAGCCGCTTTCCTCAAAGGTTTGTATCGGTCGCTTAACAGCTAAATTCTCCTTTATATTGAATTGCACGATCTAATACAGAGGCTATGTGAAGATCCATTTCAAGTTGTCTGGTTTGATCTGGATTAAAGTCGCGTTTGCTCATGAATAGTTCTCGCATCTAAATTGAATAGGCACAGTATATAGATACCTTTAAACACGACGAATTGTAATATTAAGTGCAACACCTAACTGAAAACACAAAAAACCCCATAACGGCCTCGTGTAGAATAGAGTTACCACACAAAATTCAACGGAGGATTCGTTATGAGCTATGTTCATCTTACCACATCAGAAAGAGTCAAAATAGAGACATATCTCGAGCTAGATTTTTCTATCCGAAAGATTGCTGGACGCCTAGGGCGTCAAACTTCTACGATTTCACGAGAATTGAAACGAAATCCTCACTATGACTCTTCCCATGCCGACAAGCGTTATGTGGAGCGGAAGAAGAAGTGCGGTGCACGGACGAAGTTTACGATCGAAAAAGGAGTCCGCATCCTCGAAAAGTTACGAGAGACCTGGTCCCCTGAACAGATTGCCGGACGATTATTCCAAGACGAAGGACTCTCGTTCAAGACCATTTATCGTTGGATTTATATGGGCCTCGTCGAGGCCGATTTTGGACTCCTCCGACAAAAAGGAAAGCGTCAGAAACCACGTGAGACGCGTGGACGCTTCAACGTCGGACTGCCGATCAGTAAACGTCCGGCTGACGTCAAAGCGCGCCAAACGTTCGGACATTGGGAGTTGGATACTGTTGTCTCGGGTAGAGGGAAATCTAAAGCCTGTGTCGCAACGTTCGTCGAGCGAAAGAGCCGCTTCTATCTCGCTGTACCGATGGAAGATCGGTCCGCTCAATCGATGGAGTCTGCGATTCAAGCATTGCATCTTTACTTCCCGTTGGGAACGTTCCAAACTGCGACGACAGATCGTGGAAAAGAGTTTAGTTGTCATGAACGAATTCGTGACACGTTAGGCGTACCGATGTATTTTGCGGATCCGTATTCTTCTTGGCAGCGTGGGAGTAACGAGAACGCCAATGGTCTTCTCCGTGAATTTTTCCCGAAGGGGACAGATTTCGGAAAGGTCAGTCGTGCTGAACTCGCTCAAGCGCTCGCCTGGATCAATGGGAGACCGCGAAAATGTCTCAACTGGAAAACTGCATACGAGGTCTTCACAGAAGAAGTGTTGCACTTAATTTGACAAACCGTCATAAGATAAAAATTAAAAGCATAGAAAACTAGAAGCTAACTTATTGGTTGCTAAATAACTAATCAAATGTCTAATGATTTCATTTTTACGGAATCATTAGACATTTTTGTAAACGCTTAATAAAAAACGGAATTAAAAAAATCTAGTTCTTTTGAACTTATTTTAAAAAAACTAACTAAATTAGGTATTTTATTAAATGTTTAAAAATGCTTACAGTCGCAATGAAAGTGAGAATCGCTAAAATTTCAAACAAAATAAGTTGAATTAAGGATTAGTATAGGACGTATTTACCAATTCCATTTAAATGGGTATTATTCCATTTTTGGTTTGTTAACATGGACATATTCAATTCGTTGTGAAACATTAGACGTAATTTTTCGCATATGAAATGAAAATATATTTTAAAAGGTGGATGTAAAAAATGACTGAAAAAGAAATCATGCTTATGAATGCAACATGTGGTGAAGGAATGAAATCGTTGGATACTGAAAAGATGTCTGAGATCTATGGTGCTTCAGATGTAGATCCGCGTTGGACTCCAGTAATTTCTCTTGTAGCTCGTTCAATTGTAAAAAGCACAAAAGCTTGTATTGGTGCAGGAGCATCTGCCATCAGTGGAATTGTAAGTCACAATAAAGATTGCTTAGGATAAAACTAAAACTAATAATACTTGGAGGTTCTGATGGAAAACCTTAAAAGTCTTGATGCTGTAGGAACAAGCCTTAAAGAATTGTCTGAAGAAGAGATGAATGAAATTTTTGGTGGATCTACTGATGTAGATGTTAGGTCATCACTGGTTTGTTCTGCTTTACTTTCTTTTGTCGGCAGTTACTTAGCTTCTGCAGGATTGAAGTGCGGAAAAGATAATAAAAAATAAGAATAGCGTGGGCGACTTCGGTCGCTCACTTCTGAGTTTTTAATTTTGAGATTAGAATGGAGGCACTAAAATGAAAAATCTTTTTAAAGCTTTAACTATCAAAGAAAGGTATGAAATCTTACAAAGAACGAATATCTCGAATGTTCATCCATCATTGTTAAAGTGGAGACAAGAGATGTCTATCATTTCTGAGAATACATTCAACGAAATGCTGAAAACAAAGAGTTTAAACAAAAATATTTTTTCTCATGCGATTTGTTATCAACCAGAATTTGAATTGCAAGAAAAATATCAAAAAGTTGCTGCTGAATCAGACTGGTATAAATTTTACGATCGTGGGATAAAGAATATTTTAGATTCAAATGAAACATATGATAATTTTTCGAATGTAATCCGTCCATTTATAGAAAATATTAAAATTGATTTAAAACAACTATTTTTTAGAGATTCCTCAAAAAATATTTTTTCTACACCTGTTTTCGAACAGGTAATTCTATACATAACAAATGAGTTATCGGAAATTGTTCATAAAACACTTGTATTAGAGTTGAACCTTGAAAAAGAGCAAGGCTTATTAATTGGAGAATCACCTGAAGAGCGTTATATGCATTTTGTTAAATCTTTCGATCAAATAAAAAAATTGAATGCATTTTTCGATAAGTACATGGTTATTACAAGATTATTATCTTCGCGCTCACTATTCTTTATTGACCATGTTAATGAATTAGTGAACCGTATTGTCGAAGATCAAAAAGAATTAATGTGCGAATTTCGAACAGGAGATTTAAAAATTATTGGGATGAAGTTTGGTGAAGGGGACACACACCAAGAGGGAAGAACTGTAACAGTGTTAGAATTATTAGATTCAACAAAAATTGTTTATAAGCCTAAAGATTTGAAAGTGAATAAAGTATTTAATGATTTCATAAATTATATGAATGGATTAAATTACCCTAACTTTAAAAGTCTAAAGACATTGCCTACGTTAAATAAATATACATACTCGTATGAGTTATTTATAGAGCAAAAATATTGCGAATCTATAGAAGAAATTGAAGATTTTTATCATCGTTTTGGACAGCTTATGGCAATTTTCCAGATTTTAAATGGAACAGATATTCACATGGAGAATCTGATTTCGCATGGTTCGCATCCAGTCATTATTGATCTAGAAACATTAATTCAAAGACAAAATCCTTTATTCGGTCAAGAAGAAGAACTGACACTTAAAGAAATTAGAGATCGCAATTTTAAAAATGTAACGAGAACACTGTTCTTACCAACGAATGGACTAAAAACTGAAAAACTAGATTTAAGTGCATTAAATGGAAGAGAAAGCAAGTTAGATTATAAGGTCTTACAGCCAGTAAATCAGGGAACTGACGAAATGCGATATGAATATAAAGAGTTTATTTTAAAAGGATCAAAAAATTTACCGACTCTTGAAAATGACATTGTAGAAATAGACTATAAACATTATAAAAATCAAATACTAACTGGTTTTCAAACAGTGTATGAAATGATTATAAAAAATAAAGCTGAACTCTTAAACTCTAAAGTATTAGAGAAGTTCAAAAATTTAAAAGTAAGAGTTCTTTTTAGAGACACAAACCAGTATGCCACTATTCTGATGCACATGCAGCATCCTCAAATGCTGATGGATATGTTGGATAGAGAAAAAGCACTCGAAAACATGTGGGTATTTCCATATGCCGATAAATCAATTATTGATTCAGAAACTCGCGATATGATTTTTAACGATATTCCAGTATTTTTTAATGTTACTAATTCTCTTCATATTGAAGGGAATAAAAGCATGATGATTGAGAACTATTATGACTATACGCCCTATGAATATCTTTTAACTACTTTCAATGAAGTGTCTGAAAGCGAATTGCAGCATCAACTTTCAGTCATACAATTACACTTCGGTGATTTCTCAAGTGTTAGAAAAAAAGAATTATCTGCGCTAGAGACAATTTCTGAACCGTTTTCGAAATTATCATTTGAGTGGAATGAACAGATCGTATTGAATGAAATTTATGAAATTGCAGATAGCATAATTGAAAAAGCAATTGATTTGGACCATGTAAGCTGGATTATTCCGAGTAATCAATCAGATGATGATGTTTGGTCGCTGGCTCCGAGTTCGGATGATTTTTATAATGGCTCCTCTGGAATTTTACTGTTTTATTATCACTTATATAATCAAACAGGTATCAAAAAGTACAAAGAGTTTTACCAAAAACTATTGGCGCAATGTAACCCAGAATTAGTATTTGATTATAAGCTTGGACTATCGGGTTATCCAGCCTATCTGCACGCATTTTCGTATATGAATGATTTCAAAGATGACAATGCTAAGATTTTAAAATTAATTATTCAATACTGTTCTAAAATAGAAGAAATTTTGAATGATAAGAGCAATTCAATTGTTGAATTAGATTATCTTAACGGAATTACTAGCCTAATTGGAAGTTTGATACGTCTTTATGAACATACAAAAATGTCAAGAGTATTAGAGTTAGCGATAAAGTGTGGTGATTTCTTAGTGAATAAAAACGTCCCAATCAAAGATCCGAGTTTTGGTCATGGCGAGTTTGGAAAAATTGTAATTATTAAGAGATTATTTAATTTGACTCAAATCAAAAAATACAATGACTTTGCTAACTCACTTCTTTCTAATATTGATATTCCGGAAAGTCTACAATCTAGCAAAAGTCTTCATTGGTGCACAGGTTGTTTAGGGATCGATATGACAAAAAATGAAGTGTTTGACCAAGAAATGCAGGGGCATAAAGTATTTGTAAACAACTACAATCGGTTAGAAAATAAAACATTAATGAATAATGATTCAATTTGTCATGGGAATATGAGTCTCGTAGAATATTTCTTGACGTCATCAGATACGTTTGAAAAAGGTAGAAGTATTGGCATGGCGGTTATAAAGCTTAAAAATAATAATAGCGAGTATAAGTTAATGCATAATAGCAATTTTGAAGACATTAGTTTATTTACTGGAACTTCTGGCATAGGGTACCAACTTTTAAGACTGATTAACCCAGATGAAGTACCAAGCATTTTGAGTTGAAGGAGGACAAAATCATGTTAAAAAAAATATTTGTCTATGTTGGTTCACGAAATAAAGATTCACGAATATTTGATTTGACAAACCAAATTATTTCTCGATTTAAAAATCTTTGTTCTAAAGAAATTGAGCTTCAGATTGATATATATTCGCCGTTAAACACTCAATTAAATCCTTCTACAGGGTGTAGGCAGTGTTTTAATCTTGGCAAGTGTCCAAGTGAATTAAAAGATAAACCTGACGATGGAGAAATGATAAAAAGAAAAATGAAAGAAGCTGATTATATAGTTTTGGCGAGTCCTGTATATTCACACAATGTTTCTTCGGATATGAAAGTTTTAATCGATCGCTTATCATATTGGGCGCATCTATATACGCTCGTAAAAAAAGCTGGGATTGTAATTTCAACAGCTGAAAGTAATGGAGCAACATTCGTTACAGATTATCTGGAGAAAACGTTAAGTTTTATGGGGGCGTCAGTTATTCACAAAACAAATTTTATTAAAACAGAAAGTTTTTTAGCTGATACTTATGTAGAAGAGACTGTCGATTCAATGTTGCATGTTCTTGATTCTAGTTATAAATTTACTCCGACTGATTATCAAGAAACTACATTCAATACATTGAAAATTATTTTGAGTCAATATGAACAACAACATTTTGAACATAAATATTGGGTTGAAAATCATTTATTTGATTGCGACACGCTTGAGGAGTACTTTGAATCGTATGCTTAAATCTAAGTATCTACTCTTACATCCGATAACACTAAGTTTAATAATGGTCATTGTGTGTACATTCTTTTACAAGTATCAAAACGATTTTTTGTATCTTTTGATACTTCAATTATTACTCCTTATGATGGTTGTTATCGCTATTCATGAAATAGGTCACTTAGTAGCGGGATTGATACAACATGCTCAATTGCATTTCTTAACATGGTGGTTCTTGATAGCAATTCAAGTGAATGGAAAAATAAAAATTATGATAAACGAAAATGTATTTTTAGCGCTAGGGACAACAAAAATGTACTTTAAATCTAGAAAAGATATAAAAAATCTTAAAAGAAAGCTGTTATTAAACTATATTGGAGGTCCTTTAATTAACTTAGTTGTTGCAGTGATTATGTTAAGTTATCGAGCAATTGAGCCTAATACTCAACTTACCTCTAGTGACTCTTATTCTTATTTTTTAATCCTGAATTTAATAATAGGGATAATCACACTTATACCGGTAGAAGGTACTGATGGAGGAGAAATTGTTTCTCTAATGAAGAAAAGTAATGCTGAAGTAGTAGATGACTATACTGTACAGTACCTCTATTATAAGGCGATAGAAGATATTCAAGAAGATGAGTTTCTTTGGTTAGAAAAAAAAGTAACTGCAGCATCTAATGATGATGAGGTATTCTCAATTGCAATTTTAAAGGCTCATTATCACATAAATAAAAAAAATTATAATGAGGCAAGTACTTCATTAATATTTGCTCAAAAAATTGTTTCTTCGGAAATACAACAAAAAATACTAGGTTTTTATAATTCATTAATAAAAAGCCTGATTCAAAAAGAAATGAGCGAAGAATACATTGAACAGTTAAAAGAAATAAACTTTTGGTATGGAAAATGCATGTATAGTATTTCACTAAACATACTCAAACAAAATAGTAGTGACTATAAAAAAATTTGCATTTCAAAAAATGAAATTTACAAAGAAATGGTTGATCCTCATCAACAAATGATTCTATTAAAAGCGCTTAATTTATAATCAAAAAGGAGTATCGGCATGAAAAAAGTTAAATTTATTCAACAAATGGAATTTAGTGAATGTGGTTTAGCTTGTGTCGCCATGATACTCAATTATCATGATTATCAAATAACACTAAATGAAATACGCGATGAGTTTCCTAGTCCACGTGGTGGTTATTCGTTTCTGAACTTAACACAAATTGCAGATAATAAAAAAATGATGAGTCGAGCTGTTCAAATAGATGAAAGTGGTGTTGAAAATTTGATTTTACCCGCCATACTTCACTGGGAAGGAAACCATTTCGTAATTTTAGAAAAAATACGTAATGATATTTTCCATATTGTAGATCCTGCAAAAGGACGTATGAGGTTAAAAAAAATAGACTTCATAACTAAAATGAGTGGATTTGCTATCATGTTTTCGCCCTCGTCAACGTTCCAAAAAAGGTCAATTGAAGAATCGAATATATTATTTCATTATTTCAGCAAACACAAAAAGACAGTATTCCATTTGTTAGCACTGACAATCCTTCTTCAAATAGTATTATTAACTATCCCTTTAGTCACTAAATGGACTACTGATCATTTACTAATCAACAAAGAAGAGCCCCTAATGAATGTTGTCGGTATTACGATACTAGGGATATTCATTACTTATTTATTCTTTACAGGGGTAAGGTCGTTTATTTTAGCAAAGGCTGAGACAAGTATTGATAAATCAATTATGACTGATTTCATGAATACATTGGTTAGATTACCTCATTCCTTTTTTGATAATCGATCCAATGGAGATATCTTATTTCGAGCAAACTCTAATTTTTACATAAGAGATATTCTTTCGACTACGTTTATATCTATAATCATTGATGCCATGTTGATCATCACTTACTTTTTCATTTTAATGACTTTCTCAAAGATACTGGCAGTTATTTTACTGTTACTGTCTATCATCCTGATGACAAGCCTATTTTTCAATTCAAAAATCGTAAGAAAACTAGTAGACACTAGTATACGAGATAAAGTTAAGGTTCAATCACAGGTTACTGAAATCGTTCACAATGCTATGGATATTAAAGTGTTAGGGATTGAAGAAGAACTCTTGGGTAAGTGGAGTATAAATTACGATACACAATTAAAAAGTAGTCAAAGATTAAACATTTGGGAAGGTATTGTGTATACTATCACATCTGGAATTCAAGTAATGATTCCGTTATTGATTTTATGGATGGGAACAATGCTTTATTTAAGAGGAGATATAACAGTTGGTACAGTCATTGCCTCTAGTTCAATCGCAGTATCGTTCATCTCACCAATCATTTCAATGAGTAACCACTATACACAGATAGTCTCTTTAAGAGCATACTTTACACGGTTAGTAGATGTAATAAAAACTAAGAAGGAACAAGAAACAAATCCAGGTTTAGTATACGAAGAGTTAAAAATGGGAAAGATTGAATTCAAAAATGTTTCGTTTTCTCATAATCAATTTGTAGAAAATACTATAAAAGATATCTCTTTCACAATAAAACCAGGAGAAACAGTCGCAATTGTAGGTCCTTCTGGATCTGGGAAAAGTACAATTGCTAAACTACTATTAGGTTTACATCGAGTGACTAAAGGTGAGATTTTGATTGATGATGTCGATATTGAGAAGTATCATCTTCCTACTTTAAGAAAGCAGATTGGATCAGTGCTACAAGAGGCAGAACTTTTTAATGGAACTTTCAAAGAAAATATTGGAATGGGTGCTGATGTAGAGGAGAGGGAAATTGAAGAAGCGGCTCAAATGGCAATGATCTATGATGACATCATAAAAACTCCATTAAAGTTTGAGACGATCATTTCCGAAGGTGGTGGTAATCTTTCAGGAGGACAAAGACAAAGATTGATTATCGCTCGAGCACTCTTAAAAAAGCCTAAGCTAATTGTTTTTGACGAGGCGACTAGCAGTCTTGATAATATCACCGAGCACTTAATAAAGGAAAACATTGAAAATTTAAAAGTAGGTAAACTAATCATTGCTCATCGATTAAATACAGTTCAAAGTGCTGATAAAATCGTTGTATTACATGAGGGAAGAATAGTTGAGAGTGGAACACACTCTGAATTGATTAACAATAGACAGCGATACTATAGACTATATTTGAAAATGGGGGAATCTGAACATGATGAAAAGAGTAACCATTCTGTCAGTCTTAGTAGGTAGTTTATATGGAATACCTTCTAACGTGTCTGCGGATGCTTTTAACAATAAAAATGAGAAAGTAATTATCTTCAAAGAAAGTGTTTCAAAAGAATCAATGCAACAAGTCATAAAAGACAAAGCATTAAAAGTTACTTATCAAATTCCTGAATTAAAATTAATAGTTGTTCAAGATTCGCACTCAAAATTAAGAGAAAGCAAATTTATTGAAAGTGTTTTTTCTTCTTCTTCATTAAAACCAATTGCCAGAGAAGAAAATCCATCATTAAATAAAGAAACATTTTCACTCTGGGAAGCTCAATGGGATATGAAGCAAATTACAGGAGACAAATTGAGCTACTCATTGCATCAGGCAAATAAGGGAACAGTAGTCGCTATAATTGATTCAGGTATAAATGATGAGCACCAGGATTTAAAAGATAGTGTGGTCAAAGGATCAAAGAATTTGGTTCCTGTCGGTGGATATAATGGAACCGAAAGTACCGAACTAGGAAATAAAAATGATTATAAAGATCGCATGGGACATGGTACAGGTGTCGCTGGTCAAATTTCGGCTAATGGAAAGTTACACGGAGTCGCTCCTGGAATTGGTATTCGTAGTTATCGCGTGTTTGGAGAAAAGTCTGCTAAGACAGAATGGATATTAAAAGCAATTATTGAGGCTGCAAACGATGATGCTGATGTAATTAATTTAAGTCTTGGCGAATATATGTTAGTTTCTGGTCAATACAAAGATGGAACAAATGATCTAAAAGAGTATAAAGCCTATAAAAAAGCTGTAGATTATGCATATAAAAAAGGCAGTATCGTGGTGGCTGCTGCAGGCAATGCTGGAGTGAACGTTAGAAATCAGAATGATATGAAAGAATTATTTACTTTGCTTGGAAATGATTTAGATGAATCATCAAAAAACAAAAAAGTAAAAATTTATGATATGCCTGCTCAATTATCGAAAGTAGTTTCTGTAGGATCTATTGGTCCGTTAAATACTCAATCTATATTTAGTAACTATGGTAGAAATTTTATTGACTATTACGCAGCAGGAGGGGACTTCAGTTACTTAAATCAATATGGACAAGAGAAATGGATGGAGGAAGGATGGTTTGAGAAAGAATTGATACTGACGACTGGTATGGATGGAGGCTACTACCAAGATGCTGGTGTATCTTATGCAGCTCCAAAAGTTTCTGGAGCGATAGCTTTGTTAATAAGTAAAGAAAAATTGAAAAATAAACCAAATAAAGCTTTAAATCAATTTAAGAAGCTGAATCAAAACAAGTATATTTATTTACCTAACGTATTAAAATAAAAACTTCATCGCACTATACCGTTAAAAAACGATATAGGAGTAGACTAACCTAAATTTTGATACAATATAAAACACCTTCGGAGTGGTACATTTTTAAAATGTACTGACATCGAAGGTGTTTTTGCATGAGAAAATATATCTATTTTCAATAGATACACTTATGTAGTTGGATAGTGATTCGAGAAAATGAGTAATTCAGTTCTGTTGAATGAACTATTCCAGAGCTCATTCCTTTTGAGCAGAATTCGTGAAAAAGTTTATTGGCGCTTTCATAATTCCTCAATTGCCATTAAGAATATAGAACTGCGGAGCATGTTGGAGTACCGAAGGATTCATGTATTTGCTCATGACAGCTTAGCCTCTTGCCACAATCCGTTATTATTGGTGGAAATATTCCTGGAGGGAGAACTTATCATTGATTATTCTGTGAGATCAAAGGAAGAATTATTGAATATGCTAGCAACGAAGAGTCAGGTCGATTACTAACGTGTCTACCGGTTGCGAAGGGAGATTTCATTTTCGTCCCGAGTGGAGCGATCCATGCTATCGAAAAGGGCTTCTTGATTCTCGAGACACAACAATCCTTTGACATGACCTATTGACTGTAAGACTTCGATCGAACGGATGAAGACGGACGAGCTCGTGAACTACATCTGGATAAAGCGGTGACCGTTACGTCCATCCCCGCAAGAAGATGTCATGCTTGAAGTGAAAGCGAAACAGATGAAGACTGCACAGATTAAGAGATTAGTACAGGTTCCCGAATTTAACATCTATCATGTCCAAGCGACGACCGAATTGAAGTTGAAAGCGATTGAACGCTCAAAGTCAATACTGGAGATCAACTTATGCTGACGACAGGTACTTCCTATTCGAATCAAAGGTGAATTGGAATGGATCATGAGAGACGTCCCACTTCCTTCATCCATCTGATTGATGCTGCATCTCGAATGGTTGGTCGAGGTATCACATAGAAAAAAGGACGTGCTTCAAAAATGATTAGAACGTATACATTTTGATAGTGATGTGTATACGTTCTAATCATTTTTCTATGTATCCTCTCGCGTGAAACAAATCTTGCTTGAGAACAAGGAGTCGAGCAAGACGCATCTCCTCGTCGATTCTTTGAACCGGTTCATGGAGGTAAATCTTCCGATTAAATTTATTTGGAAAGACGTAGCGATCAATTTATGTAAGATACTCAATGCATGTGAGCATGTCGTCTCCATGACGTCGAGCCAAATCATTACAATCGAAGAAAACCTGAGCTACTCATTGATTGGTATGAAAGATAATGCTGGGAGACCGATACGGAATCTTGAGACGTTTTCTGAAGAAGTCCGTGATTCTCTTTCCTCTCAAGTAGGGCCTCGCAGGATCTGGATAAGCACGAATCTCAAAGCCGGACGGTCAAGAAGAGTGGACAATGGTTCAAGCGCGTGATCGAAGAGAATGGATTCTTGAGATGATGAAGGATGAACAGGGTATATTTAGCCCTGATCATCCTTTTTTTGTTATATTATACGAATATGTCTATACATGGGGTATAATCATGTCTACTAAAAAGAAACCAAAGTATGAGAAAATCGCAGATGAACTACGAAACGGATCCTTAACGGAGGTTATGATGTCGAGGAAGCGATGCCGGACGAGATCCAACTTGCGGAGGAGTTCGCGGTCAGTCGGATGACGATGAAGCGGGCACTCGAAATCCTTGTGTCGGAAGGCATCATCTATCGTCAACGAGGACAGGGGAGCTTCATCCTGCCTTCGAGCTTCTCACAGAGAAGAATCAACGTGTTGAACAAAGAGTCCCAAGGGCTGACGAAGCTTCTCGGCGAGCGGACCGTCAGGAGTGAGGTCCTCCAGTTCGAGGTACGCTTCCCGGATGCGGAGGTCGCCCGTCACTTGATGATCGAGAAGAGCGATCCTGTCTATGAGATCCGGCGCGTCCGTTATGTCGATGACGAACCTTACGTGATCGAGCATACGTTCATGCCCTCCTCGTTGATCACTGGAGTGACGAAGGAGGTCCTTGATAGTTCCATCTATCAATACATCCAGGAAGATCTCGGTTACACGATCACGAGCTCACATAAGATGATTCGTGCGGATAAGCCGAACCAGTGGGATCGTGATTATCTTGGGAACGAGGAGACCGATCCAATCATCGAGGTCGAGCAAGTCGTCTTTCTCGGGAACGGGAAGCCGTTAGAGTATTCGTTTTCGCGACACCGTTATGATAAGTTCGTCTTTACTTCCGTCCATATCGGTCGATGAATGAAGATGGGTCAAGTTTATGAATATCTTCTCTTTCTGATTAAACTTGAGGGACGCTATAAGAAGGTTCAATGATGGCTAAATAAGAAATGCGTATACATTTCGATGTCGAAATGTATACGCATTTCTTTATCTGTAAAGAATCATAAACTAGTTTAATTACAAAAAATTATATAGGGAAAAGAGATAAATCTTTAGAAAAAATCAAACTGATTTATGCTTGGAAGGTATTATCCAATAATGACTAAGATTTAAGCATTGTGCGATCCAGCTGATGTAAATACAGCTTGGTAATAAGGAAAATAACGAACGAGAAGCCGAACAGTAAATAAAGTGGCGATTGATATGCTAATACAATCAATGTCGTTAGTAAAAGAAAAGAAATCAATAAAACATATCCATAACGTACTAAACTAAAAAGAGCTAACTTGAAGGCATCTTTTTTTTTCAACTCATAATGCGAGAGGATTGGAAATAAGAAAACGGAAACCGCTAAAAATGACAAGCTGACGATTGACAGACCCGTAAATAAGAAAGTCTGTCCGGTTTCGATGTGGCGAATGATTAAAAAATCAAAAAGTAAAAACAGTAAGATGAAGGTCCATAACATACCAAATTTTAAATGGTATTGAAGCGCTTCTTTGAAAAAGTGAATGTACGATCGAAAAACACTATAATCTTGATGAACGGACCATTGTCGTGTGACAGCAGTTAGTGCATACAGAGCTGGGAAAATCGTGATGACTGGTAAAAGGGTGATAAAGAAAATAAAGTTCAGCTGTACGAGTCCCGTGGTAAATTCAAGTAATTGGAAAAGTTTGTTTTGTTCATGTCTTAAGTTCATAAGTACCTCCCCGAAGTTCTACACAAAAATTAACCAGACTTAGATTCGAGACGATTAAAGGGTGCTGTTGAGTTACGAATAATTAATTCCGGTTCATAAATGTGAGATGGAGGGGCTTCTTTTTTCTCCACTGCTGCGATGATCCGTTCTGCTGCAGCACGTCCAAGTTCTTGTTTTGGATGGATGATCGAAGTCAACTTCACTTCTGTTGCCACTGCAAGGACGGAATCATCATAACCTACAAGAGAGATATCTTGCGGGACAGATAGACGTAGCTTCCTTAACTGATCCAAGACACTTAAGGCTAGTTGGTCATTGTAGCAAACCGCAGCACTTGGACGATGCTCTTCACTCTCGAAGAGGCGACCAATCGAATCATAAAAACTTGGAACTAACTCTTCCGTTGTATAGGTGATGATCAATTCTGACTCTAAAGGAATGTTGTACTCACGAAACGCACGGAGGAATCCGCGCATTCGATAAACTCCCTGTAAATCATCCGTTTTAAACAAGCCCATGATACGTTCATGACCAAGATTGATTAAATGTTCTGCTGCTAAAAAACCACCTCTTTCATCATCCATCATGAGATGAGGAGGCATCAATTGGGAGTAATACTGGTTAATCATCAAGTAGGGGATGTTTTGTTGCTCAAGTTCTAGATAATATTTGATGTTCGGATTATGGTTACTACTTTTGGTTGGTTCAACAATTAATCCATCAACTTGACGATCTAACATCATTTCGAGGCATTGACGCTCTTTTTCTACATCATTGTCTGTACACGAAAGTGTCAGAGTATATCCTTTCGAAGCTAAATGAGATTCGATTCCTCGAATGATGGATGGAAAGATGTAATCAGACATATAGGTTGTAATCACACCAATATTCTTGCCGTTATTAGAGCGCTCGATTACCTCAGCTTCTGGTTTAGGAAGTACGTGGGAGCAGTAAGTTCCTGAACCTTGTTCGCGGTACAAATAGCCTTCATTCACAAGCTCTCCAACAGCTTGGCGAATCGTGTGCCGACTAACTTGGAAAGATTGTACAAGTTCACTTTCAGGAGGAATTTTTTCACCAGGACGTACTGTGCCATCCTTAATCCAATCAAGTATATGATCCTTTACGATGCTATATTTTGTCCGTTGTGCCATGAGGCGTCCCTGCTTTCTCTCTTGTATCAGCAAACTTATCCGTACAAGATATGATAGTACTTACATATTAACAAAGATTTGTCCGGTTTGCTATGGATTTAAGAGAAAATCAATCGATAAATCATTTAAATGTACGTACAAAAAAGAAATAAATGACAAAAAATCAAATTGACATGTCCGAATGTGTGTAATAGACTCAAATTGTGCAGAAAACGCTTTCATTGTTCATTTAACTTGTTTTAATTGTCTTTTGTTATAGCGTTGTGTGGGCTTCGCTATAAAAAAATATCGTATTTGCTTAAATAAATATGTACGTACATCTTAATTCCGCTTTGACACTGAAAATTAAAGCACTGGAGGAATTCACAATGAACCTTAAAACAAAGAAGATGTTTGCGCTAACTATGACTGCCTTGATGACAACATCAATAGCATTAGCTGGTTGTTCAGGAGATGGTAAAAGTGCGGATGGAAAAGTCGAACTCACATTCATGTTTCGTGGAAATCCTGAAGAACTAAAAGCGTACAAAGCAACAGTAAAACGATTTGAAGAAGCCAATAAAGACGTTAAAGTGACAATGGTACAAACAGCTCCGGATCAATATGATACAAAATTAAAATCTGCTATCGCAGGACGTAAAGTACCAGATGTCTTCTTCTACAATCCGGCTCAAGTCAAAGCCTATGTGAACTCGGGCGTACTATTAGATATTACAAAGAATGTAGAAGGATCGAAGGACATCCAGTTAGAGGATATCTGGAAAAAAGGTGTTGATAAGTATCGGTATGATGGAAAGGTACTTGGCAAAGGCGCTATATATGGTCTTCCAAAAGATTTAGGACCATTTGCGCTCGGCTATAATAAAACGATGTTTGAAAAAGCAAAGGTACCACTTCCGGATAAAGACAAACCATACACGTGGGATGAATTCATTCAGGTAGCTAAGAAGTTAACAAAGGATACGAATGGTGATGGGAAAATAGATCAGTATGGCACAGGGTTTAATGTGAACTGGGCATTACAACCCTTCGTTTGGAGTAACGGGGCAGACTGGATCAATGAAGAGGGAACGAAGGTAACGATTGACGATCCAAAATTCATTGAAGCTCTCCAGTTCTTTGTAGATCAGCAGTTAAAGCATAAAGTAACTCCATCTATTGGAGAGTCACAGACACTCGATACGTATCAACGGTGGATGAAAGGGCAACTGGCATTCTTCCCTGTCGGTCCTTGGGATATGGCAGCTTTTAAAGATCAGTTAAAGTTCGAATATGACCTTCTTCCATGGCCAGCAGGATCAACAGGGAAAGCAGCTGGTTGGGTTGGATCACTCGGAATTGGTGTAGGATCAACGACGCAACATAAAAAAGAAGCGACAGAATTAGCTATGTACTTATCTGCCAATCAAGAAGGACAACAGGCTTTGGTGGATGCACAAGTACAGTTACCAAACAGTATGGAAATCGCTAAAAAATGGGTAGAAGACACATCCATTAAACCTGCTAATAAACAGGAGTTCCTGGATTTGATCAATGACTATGGACGCGGTCTGCCAGCAGAAAAAACATATACTGCTGAATGGTATGACGAGTTTTTCAAAAACATCCAGCCTGTACTCGATGGAAAAACATCAGTAGAAGACTATGTGAAAAAAGAGCAACCGAAAATGCAAAAGTTGCTAGATGATGCCATCGCTCAAGAGAAACAGGCGAACTAACTAGAGGTGATGAGTCAGGTGGCGTAAGTCGCCACCTGGATCTCTAGCGTAGAAAGGATGGAAGACAATGAAGACAAAACCGATTTCCAAGTTATATCGTACGGAGCAACGGTATGCCTACTTATTTGTTGCGGCTCCGGTAATTGGGTTCTTTCTGTTTGCGTTAATCCCCTTAATGTATTCCTTCTATGGTGCATTCACGAACTGGAATGGACTCGGACAAATGAAGTTCATTGGGTTAAAAAATTTTATTAATGTGTTTCAAGACGAGTATTTCTATAAAGCCATGTACAATACGCTGTTCATGATGATTGGGATTCCGATTGGCATCGTATTAGCACTTCTACTTGCCCTCGCATTGAATCGAGGGATTTTTGGTACAAATACGTTCCGCGTAATCTATTACATTCCCGTCATCTCTTCCATTGCCGCTGTCTCGATTTTGTGGCAGTGGGCATATAACGGTGATTATGGTTTAGTGAATCAGTTCTTAGACTTAATCGGTATCGATGGTCCAAACTGGCTCCAAAATGCCAATACCGTCAAGCCGGCATTGATCGTCATGGCAATTTGGAAAGGTCTTGGCTATACGATGCTCTTGTATTTAGCGGCCTTGCAGAGTGTACCGCGTTCCTATTATGAAGCAGCGAAATTAGATGGTGCGAATGCCTGGCACTGTTTTTGGTATATTACACTCCCAATGGTTAAACCTGTTACCTTCTTCATCATCGTGACGAATATTATTGGTGGTGCGCAAATCTTTACGGAAATCAACGTCATGACACCGACAGGAGGACCGGAGTATTCATCTGCTTCTGCCGTTTTCTACATTTGGCAAAAATCCTTTGGGAACTTCCAGCTCGGTTATGCTTCAGCAATGGCGCTCGTTCTCGGTCTATTCATTTTCATTATTACCTTGTTCCAATTCCGTATGAACGAAAAATCATCATTTGACTTGGATTGAGGCGTTAATACCTTAGAAAGGAGAATGACCATGCAGTTAGCTCTTACCCGTAAAAAAGAAAATGTAGAGACGATGTCCGTGAAGAAAAAAGATCGGATTACTGATATCTTCGTCTTTATCTTTCTGACGATGGGTGCAATCGTCATGATCGCACCCTTATTGTGGATGGTGTCAACCTCTCTGAAATCGAAAGATGAAGTGTTTTCACTTCCGCCCGTGTGGATTCCTACCGACATATCGTTCAATAAGTATTTTGAGATTTGGAATATGGGGCCGCTCTTGTCTGGTATATCAAACAGTCTGATTGTCGCCCTATCTGTCACGATCGTTGGAACATTCACCTCGAGTCTCGCGGCATTCGCGTTCGCTAAGTTGAATTTTAGGGGGAAAAATAAAATCTTCCTTCTCTTGTTCGCGTCTGTCATGATTCCGTACCCTGTCCTGATGATTCCACAGTTTATGATGTTCTCAGAAATCGGATGGGTGGATACACTCCTTCCGTTGATCGTACCTGGTTTATTCGGAAATATTTTCATGATTTTCTTCTTACGTCAGTTCTTGAACAGTATTCCGAATTCTATCATCGAAGCAGCAAAAATTGACGGTTGCTCCTATTTTCAAATCTTTTATAAAATCGTCTTCCCGTTGATCAAGCCCGCTGTAGCCGCACAATTAATTCTATGGTTCATGGCTATCTGGAACGATTATCTTGGTCCAATTCTTTATCTCAACTCTCCCGAGAAACAAACCTTACAATTGGTCATCGCCAATTTTAATGCATCCTATGCCATCCAAAGTGATTATCCGTTAATCATGGCTGCGTCTGTTGTCGCATTATTACCGATGTTAATCGTCTTCATGATTTTTCAAAAGCAAATCATCGAATCGATTGCCATTTCTGGTGTTAAAGGGTGAGGTGTAATGAAAAAATGGAACACCCGTCTTTGCTTAAGACGGGTGTTTGTGATTAAAGGAGGAAAAACAGTATGAAAAATATGGTGATGGGGATGGTTGTCTTGTTCATTGTAGGTTGCGCTTATTTTTGGTGGTCTACCAATGCATCGCTTCAGGATTTGGATTTACCGAAAGCGCCATTCGATAAGAAGGTAATGGATGTACAACCCGATGTTTTGAATCAAGAAAAGAAGTGGACAACAAACTTTACGCATGATGGGGCAATCATAAAGGAAGGTGATACCTACTATGTGTTCTCGACAGATTACATGGTAGGAGGTCCACCGACACCGGGCATCCAGGTTCGGAAATCAAAAGATCTCATTAATTGGCAATTCACAGGTCGTGTATTTGATGAAGTCTCTCAAGAAGCGTTCAATTGGACGGGAGGAAATACATTTTGGGCGCCCTCGATTACAAAAATCAAGGATACATTTTACCTCTACTATTCTGTCTCAAAAGTCGGCAGTCGTACCTCGTACATTGGAATGGCGAGTGCTTCTAATATTGAGGGACCATGGCACGATCAGGGAGTCGTCATCGCTTCAAAAGAAGGGGATGGAAAAACGGTTAATGCGATTGATCCTCACGTGCTAAAAGACCAAACAGGAAAATGGTGGATGACGTATGGATCCTATTTTGGTGGTATCTTCTTAACGGAAATCAATCCGAATACGGGGAAATTGATGAAGGAGTCGTCAGAAGGAAAGTTACTTGCTAAGCGAAAAGATATGACGATGGGAATAGAAGGTCCAGAAATTCTTTACAACGCAAAAACAGGTTATTACTACTTGATGGTTTCATATGGTTGGTTAGAAGATTCGTATAACGTAAGAATTGGGCGATCAAAATCGATCGATGGACCCTATGTTGATTCTCGTGGGCGTGATTTACGGGATACTTCAGATGAATCATTTGATACTGGCTTAAAAATTGTTGGCTCCTACCGTTTTGGAGGAGACGATGGTTACGTGGGGACCGGTCATTCTGCATTTTTACAGGATGGAAAAGATACTTTTATTATCCATCAAGCTCGACCAAGCGAAGATATCTATTGGTCGCAATTGCAGGTCCGAAAAGTGTATTGGACAAAAGATGGGTGGCCAGTGGTTTCGCCTGAACGATACGCAGGTGAAAAGAATATCAGTGTTCAAAAAGACCAGATCGTTGGAGAATGGGAAATCATTATTTTTCCGCGATTTGATGATGGTCAGCAACAATCAAGAAAGCTGAAGTTGCTAAAAGACGGCACTCTTTTTGATGAGGAAGGTTCGTGGCAATTAAAGGGGAACATCCTTAGTCTACGCATTGGGCAAGAAAGGTATGAGTTACGGGTCGGTGCAGCGTGGGATTGGGAAAATTGGAAATCCACGATCATCATGACAGGTCTTAGTGAGGACGAAACAGCAATTTGGACAAAAAAACGTTAAATCAATTATTTGTACGGACAAATAACTGTATTGAAGAAGATTAAAAGTTTAAAAAATAGAAAAAAACGTAAATAATTGCGTATTTTTCTGAAAAATGATTGCTTATTCCTAAATAATTGATACAATCATAGTGTAAGTTATACGTACAAATTTATTGTTTATTTAAGTTTTCTGCACTATTTTTGATTATTTGTCCGGATGAAAATAAGGGAGTGCCCACACACTTTATTTTTTCTTCTGAAATGTAAGCGTATTCTTTTTGGGAGTAGGGTGATGAAATGTCGAAATATACAATCGGAATTGATTATGGCACGCAATCAGGTAGAGCCGTCTTGATTGATGTCGAAACAGGTCATGAAGTGGCGACTGCAGTCAAACCATATACACATGGAGTAATGGATCAATTTTTGCCTGATGGAAAAACACGGCTTGAACATGACTGGGCACTCCAACATCCGCGTGATTATTTAGAGGTCCTAGAATTGACGATTCCCGCAGTTGTCAAAGAGGCAGGTATTACGAAGGAACAAGTCATTGGGCTTGGTATCGACTTTACAGCTTGTACGATTCTACCGATCGATGTCGATTTAAATCCGTTGTGCTTCCGTGAAGAGTATCAACATAATCCGCATAGCTATGTGAAGTTGTGGAAGCATCATGCAGCTCAAGATGAAGCAGACGCTTTAAACCGTATTGCGAGTGAACGAGAAGAACCTTTTTTAAAACGCTACGGCGGAAAAATCTCATCCGAATGGATGATTCCGAAGGTCTGGCAAATTCTAAACGAAGCACCCTCCATTTACGAGGCTGCTCACGAAATTTTAGAAGCGACGGATTGGGTCGTTTCTCAGTTAACTGGAAAAGTGGTACGCAATAGTTGCACAGCTGGTTATAAAGCGATCTGGCACAAACAGGAAGGCTATCCTTCTAAAGAGTTTTTCAAAGCGTTAGATCCACGACTTGAAAACGTAGTCGAAGAGAAGCTTTCCAACGACATCGCACCCATCGGGGCCAAAGCAGGAGAATTAACAATATCCTTTGCAGAACGAATCGGTCTCCTTCCGGGAACTGCCGTTGCAGTAGGTAATGTAGATGCTCATGTTGCAGTACCTGCGGTTGGGATCACGGAATCCGGTAAGTTGTTGATGGTGATGGGAACATCTACTTGTCATATCCTGCTTGGTGAAGAGGAACAGGTCGTACCCGGTATGTGCGGTATCGTCGAAGATGGGGTCTTACCGGGGTTAATGGGATATGAAGCTGGTCAGTCCTGTGTCGGAGATCATTTCGAATGGTTCATCGAAAACTGTGTACCAAGTGACTATTTGCAAGAAGCAAACATTCAAGGTGTTAGTACGCACCAATTATTGACTGATAAGGCAACGATGCAACGCGTCGGTGAACATGGATTGATCGCTCTTGATTGGTGGAACGGAAATCGTTCTACACTGGTAGATACGAATCTGACGGGCGTACTTCTAGGTGCAACATTACTGACGAAACCAGAAGATATCTACCGCGCATTGATCGAAGCGACTGCTTATGGCACGAGAACGATTGTAGAAGCATTCCGAACAAGTGGTGTTCCCGTCCACGAAGTATACGCTGCAGGAGGAATTGCGGAGAAAAATGCCTTGATGATGCAGATTTATGCCGACGTCCTAAACATGGAAATCAAGATTTCAGCCTCTTCTCAAACACCAGCTTTAGGATCTGCCATGTTCGGTGCTGTAGCCGCAGGAGCAGAACGAGGCGGTTATGCCACCATCACGGAAGCAGCGACGAAGATGGGACGCGTAAAAGAAAAGACATATCTTCCGATTCCAGAAAACGTTGAAGTGTATGAGGCGCTGTTTGCTGAGTATACGAAACTATACGATTATTTCGGTCGCGGAGAAAATGATGTGATGAAGCGATTAAAGAAAATTAAGGCGGAAGCGTCGCGTCAGAAGGGGGAACCTGTATGGTGAGTCGTCAATTAAAAGAAGAAGTGCTTGAAGCGAACCTAGGATTGCCGAAGTATGACTTGGTCACCTTCACGTGGGGGAATGTCAGTGGGATTGATCGAAATGCAGGTTTGGTCGTCATCAAACCGAGCGGTGTCCCCTATGATGCTTTGACGATAGAAGATTTGGTCGTAGTCGATTTAGAAGGCAACGTCGTTGAAGGTGATCTACGTCCATCTTCTGATACGCCAACACATTTGGCTTTGTATCGTGCTCTGCCTGAGATAGGAGGCATTGTCCATACGCATTCCCCTTGGGCGACGAGCTGGGCGCAAGCGAAACGAGCAATTCCTGCATTCGGGACGACGCATGCCGACTACTTTTACGGAGAAATTCCGTGTACACGTGAATTATCTGATGAAGAGATCGAGACAGCGTACGAGCTGGAAACCGGAAACGTCATTATTGAGACGTTGAACGAACTACACTTGAGACCTGTTGCCGTACCAGGTGTACTGGTCGCAAATCATGCACCTTTTTGTTGGGGAAAGGATGCGGATGAAGCCGTACACAATGCAGTCGTACTTGAAGAAGTAGCCAAGATGGGTATTCATGCCTTGAATCTTAATCCAGGATTAGCACCCATCAAACAAAGCATCTTAGATAAACACTACCTGCGCAAACATGGAGAGAACGCCTACTACGGTCAGAAATGATAGGTGCACATAGCTAGATGAGGGGGATTTTATATGTTGACAGCAAACACACACGAATTTTGGTTCGTGACAGGAAGCCAGATGCTCTACGGTGAGGAGGTACTTCGTCAAGTCGAAACACATTCGAAAGAGATGGTCTCAGGATTAGATGCAGCGGATGTCTTTCGGGATCGAATTGTTTACAAGGGAGTCGTCAAAAATGCAGAAGAAATTCGGCAGATGATGTTGCGGGCGAATGCTGATGATGCCTGTGCCGGTGTGATCACATGGATGCATACCTTCTCACCATCGAAAATGTGGATCAGTGGGATGCGTGTGTTACAAAAACCTTTGCTTCATTTTGGAACACAGTTCAATCGTGACATCCCGTGGGATGCAATCGATATGGATTTCATGAACCTCAATCAGTCGGCGCACGGTGATCGTGAACATGGTTTTATCACAAGTCGGATGAACGTGAAGCGAAAAGTGCTCGTCGGTCATTGGGAAGATGGACTCACACGCCAAAAGATGTCATCTTGGATGAATGTGGCACATGCATTAGCGGAAAGTAAGAACTTAAAGGTCGCGCGTTTCGGTGACAACATGCGGAATGTAGCGGTAACGGAAGGTGACAAAGTCGAAGCCCAGATTCAACTGGGCTGGACGGTCGATGGGTATGGTGTCGGTGATCTCGTCACCTATATGAATGCGGTATCGGAGTCGGATTTAGATGACTTGATAGAAGAATATCGCACGCGGTATGAAATGACGAATACTGGAATGGAAGAAGAAGCATTCCAGGAATCGGTCCGCTATCAAGGCCGCATCGAACTCGGTATGAAAGCTTTTCTTGAAGCAGGTGGATACACGGCCTTCACAACAACCTTCGAAGACCTACATGGCATTAATCAACTTCCTGGACTAGCCGTCCAACGATTGATGGAGCAAGGGTACGGGTTTGCTGGAGAAGGAGACTGGAAAACCGCAGCACTTGTTCGACTTATGAAAATCATGGCGAGCAACGAACGGACATCTTTCATGGAAGACTATACTTATCATTTTGAACCAGGCAACGAGATGGTACTCGGAGCGCATATGCTCGAGATTTGTCCGACGATTGCGGTCGATAAGCCTAGAATCGAAGTTCATCCTCTCGGAATCGGAGATCGTGAAGCGCCAGCGCGTATGGTATTCGAAGGACAGAATGGCAAGGCATTGAACGCTAGTCTGATTGATTTAGGACATCGCTTCCGTCTCTTGGTAAATACAGTTGAGGGCATCCAACCTGATGAAGCAATGCCGAATCTTCCGGTGGCACGTGTTCTATGGAAAACAGAACCATCGATGGCTCAAGCTGTCGAAAACTGGATCCAAGCCGGGGGAGCGCACCATACTTGTTACTCGTACGAAGTAACAACAGAACAATTGCGCGACTTCGCAGAACTCCTGAACATTGAAATTGCTGTCATCGATAAAGAAACGGAGACGGTTCGATTTAATAATGAGTTACGTTGGAATGAACTGTACTATCGACCATAATTTATTGGGACCTTGCTAGGTCCCTTTTCTTGGAGGAGATACTATGAATAACCAACTTGTCACATCAACGTTAAATACAAAAGAAGCGGCAACACAACTGATTGTCAACGTGGATTTACCAAAAGGTAAAATCAGTAAACATATCTATGGACACTTCGCGGAACATCTCGGACGTTGTATTTATGAAGGTCTTTGGGTCGGTCCGGAGTCGACAATACCGAATACAGATGGCATTCGGAACGATGTACTAACAGCATTGAAGAAATTGAACATTCCGGTCTTGCGCTGGCCGGGTGGGTGCTTTGCAGACGAATACCACTGGAAAGATGGTATCGGGCCGAATGAAAACCGAAAACGGATGGTCAATACACATTGGGGTGGCGTCGTTGAAAACAATCATTTCGGAACCCATGAATTTATGCGCCTTTGTGAACTACTAGAGTGTGAGCCTTATATTTGTGGAAACGTGGGAAGTGGAACCGTCCAAGAGATGTCTGAATGGGTGGAGTACATGACGTTCAGTGGTGAGTCACCGATGGCGAACTGGCGTCAGGAGAATGGTCGTACAGAGCCATGGTCGCTTACGTATTTCGGTGTTGGTAACGAGAACTGGGGTTGCGGTGGAAATATGCGTCCGGAATATTATGCCGATCTATATCGACGCTATCAGACCTATGTGCGTAACTATGATGGCAATCAACTCTACAAGATTGCTGGTGGTGCAAACATTGATGATTATAAATGGACTGAAGTTCTTATGCGTGAAGCGGGTACGATGATGGATGGTCTCAGCCTTCACTATTATACGATCCCAGGCGATTTTTGGTTAGGTAAGGGATCGGCGCTAGACT